>JVVZ01000230.1:0-696 GCA_001062585.1 Neisseria meningitidis | reverse complement strand
TTTATAGTGGATTAAAATTGCAATGATACGGCGTTGCCAACGCCCTTATGTACTCCCCGTACACGGCGGGCGTTGCCACCTTGTCTCATTTTTATTTTAATCCACTATAATTGAGGAAAGAGCAGTATGATGAAAAAGTTTTTATATATGTTTTTACTTTTTATACCCTTGTCAGCCTATGCAGGGACATATCGAGTAAACAAAACAGGGCTATTGCTTCAGACAAAGCATTTGAAAAATGGAAATATACAATTCGATATATATAACCCGCGCAATTCAGGGAAAAATTCTTTGGCGCAAGGCGTGGCAAAATTAAAATCAGGGGATTCGGAAATTGATATAGATGAAGAAACGGGTCTAGGTTATGCTGTGGATGAATATATTCATGATAAAAATCAATGCTTCATATCGATACGCCTAGATGTAGAAAAGGGTAAGAAAGGCTCGTTAAAGACCTCATGTCCGAAACAAAATGAATTAAGACATCTTAATATTCCAATTTTGAAAATTAAGTAGGCGTAACCAGTGGCGGGGTTGAAAACATGCCATTTAAAAAGCTCGTCTGAAAATCATTTCAGACGAGCTTATGGTTTTGTTGATGTTTGATCTAATTGATGTTCGTTAGGCTACACATTAAATAAGTATTTTATAGTGGATTAACTTTAAACCAGTACGGCGTTGCCTCGCCTTGCCGTA
>JVVZ01000229.1:0-5991 GCA_001062585.1 Neisseria meningitidis | reverse complement strand
TGTACTGTCTGCGGCTTCGTCGCCTTGTCCTGATTTGAATTTAATCCACTATATCATTATCGCCATCAGCTAATGCAGGCAGAATCTGCCAAAAATAATGTGCAAAATCGAACAAGGGGAGGATGGGTATCCCTATCGGTTATCCCCTTTTTAAAAGAGGCTTCGGGCGCTGAAAACAACCATTCAAAATTAAATTAATTTCCATAAATTTCTATTTTGAATTGCCGTTTATCTCAAATAAATACCAAATATCAAAATATCATATTAAAAACATTCGAAAAATCAATATATTAAAAATATCTAAATTTCAAAAATACCGTTTATCTGAAAAATAATACCGCTTGTCTAAATATTTAAATATTATTAAAAACGGCTTTCAAAAGTGACGAAACACGGCACGTGACACAAAACGTCTTCTTCACCTCCCCCAAAAAAATCAAAAAATGACAAAACACGTCATATCCCCCAAAAAATCCTACGTCATAAAAAAGCCAAAATCTGCCCGAAAAAACCTTTAAAACAAATTTAAACCTATTAAAAACATAAAATTACAAAATATTTTCATAAAAAATCCAAAAAAATCCAGACTTGGCACATCCCCTGCTTGATACATTACGTCCGGCAAGGGAAACGAAGCAACGAAGCCCGAACCGGGAAGCTGTATATTCCTTCTACTTGATGGTTTTACTCATAAACAAGCAGAGCCAAACACATTACGGATTTTTTAACAACAAACATTTTTTATTCACAACACTTTTTTAACTGGAGTTTATTAAATGAAAGCAATCCAAAAAGGTTTCACCCTGATCGAATTGATGATCGTCGTAGCAATTATCGGTATCCTGGCCGCTATCGCCCTGCCTATGTACGGCGACTACACCGCCCGCGCACAAGCGACTGAAGGCTACGAACTCTTGGGCGGTTTGAAAACGCCTTTGGTTGAGGCAGTAGCTGCAAGCAGTAACGCTATTGCTTGTAAAGGCACAACAGGTGATGCTGCTAACAGTCAGCCTTGGTTCAACTCAGCAGTAACTACTGGTAAGTATGTGCAAAAAGTAGTTGCAGCAGTAGACGGTTCTAACTGTAAAATGACTGCCACTTTCAAAGCAGCTTCTGCAGGTGTCAACGACAAAGTAGCTGGTCAAACTATTAATATGACCCTGACTCCTTCAACCGGTGCTTGGGCTTGTACTACCAGCTTAGATAAAAACGTAGCGCCTGCTGCTTGCCGTGATGCTGCCGCCGCTGCTGCTACTCCCGCTCAACAATAACAGCTAAATTTATAAATTGTTATGAAATAACAAAGCCCGCTCTGGCGGGCTTTTCTAACATTTATTCAAGCAACTCAAATCGGGCAAACTGATTCTGTTCCAAACTCACTTCATTAAAGGTCGTCGTATGAAACAACAAGGTTTTACCATTACCGAACTGATGATTGTTGTCGCCATTCTCGGCATACTTGCCGCCATTGCCCTGCCGTTGTTCGGCAACTATACCGCCAAGGCGCAGGCAACAGAAGGGCATGAAATCCTTGCCGGTCTGAAAAGCCCGCTGGTCGAGGCTATTTCTACCGAGGGCATCAACGCCTGTGATACCACTAAACCTTGGTTTACCTCCAGCGTGCATACGGGCAACTTCGTCAACGATGTCGCCTTGCAGAAAAATACTACCCAATGCCTGCTGACCGTTACTTTCAAAAGCGGTGGAGTAAACGACAAAATCACCAATAAGAAAATTAATATCCGCTATACCGTAGGAACTGGGGCATGGGAATGCGGCACAGACGTGGAAAAAGAATTACGCACCGCTTCATGCCAAGGCGACCTGCTGTCGCTGTAATTAAAGACATAGGTCGGATACTTGTATCTGACAAAAGAACGATGTCCACACCCTGCGAAAATTCAGGAATGATTGAAATATCGGATTCAAGAATCCGACCTACATGTACTGAAAAACGCTTTTCAGACGACCTTTTGCCTTGATAGTGTAGATGGTAGCGTGGGCTTTGCCCACGAAAATGGTGAGTAAAAGAGATCGTCTGAAATTTTGGGCTTGATTCGTGGGCAAAGCCCACGCTACGGGTTGGGTAGATTAGGTTGAAAGCCAACAAAACCTGCATTATCTGCTTAAAAAATATCAATAAAGGGAAAATTATGAAGCTGAATTATAGGCAGCTTGCCTTAGAGCTGACTATGAAAATAATGGCAGTCACGGCTTTGAGTTATTTTATCAAAACCGTTTTAGAAAATTATATGATGACGAGAAATCCAGTCGTATTGCTGTTGTTGGTAGGGGAGTGTATTACGGTTTTTCTCGTGGTTTTCTCTAAATTTACGGATACTCGAAATTTCTCTCTTTTGCCCGTATTGGCAACGATGGGGGCGACTTTTTATTTTTTTGCCATTGCGTTGGGTGGCGGTGTCAAATTGATTTCCGATAATGTTGCATCTGTCTTGCTCGTTTTCGGTATCTGTTGGCAGATTTACGCCAAAATTTATCTGGGCAGGAGTTTCGGACTTTTACCTGCCTGTCGAACCGTGGTGGATACCGGCCCTTATCGCTTGGTACGGCATCCGATTTATTTTGGTTATTTCATCGGGCATGTGGCATTTCTACTCAACAATTTCTCATTGTGGAATATTGAAGTGTTGACCCTATTATATCTGCTTCAGTTTTTACGCATGAATTATGAAGAACAGGTGCTTAGCCAAAATGAGCAATACAGGGAATATAAATCGCGTGTGAAAAACAGGTTTATACCGTTTTTGCTTTAAACCACACATAGTTAGAACCCCTAGTATGGGTTTTGCACACGGGGAGATTATTGGTAGTAAGGTCGTCTGAAAAGTGTTTTCAGACGACCTTTTGTTTTGATGGCGTAGATGGTAGCGTGGGCTTTGCTCATGAAAATGGCGGGTAAAAGAGGTCATCTGAAATTTTTGGGTGGAGCTCGTGGGCGAAGCCCACGCTACGGGTTTGCAGTGATTTTTAGGTAGTAGAACCCACGCTATGCGGCTAGTGACTTAATCCTTCCCTTCGTAATATCCGTTTTATCCAAGCTTCGCCTCCTCGCCGAACACTTCCCGCCACAATTTCCTGACATTGCCGTAATGTGCCAGCAATTCGTCCGTTACTTCGGTTTTTTCCGCGTCGCGCAGTTTGGTGTTGTGTTGCTGCTGGCGGTAGAAGCGGTAGGCGGTGCGGCTTTGTTCGGCGAGGGTTTTGTCGATGAGGCCGCAGTCGGCGGCGATGTTCAAGAGGGCGATGTTGCCGTAGTTGTCGAGGAGTTGCGGATATCGGCGGGCATGGGCAAGGATGAGGTATTGGACGATAAATTCGACGTCGACCACGCCGCCGCGTGCGTATTTGACGTTGCTGTCGGCAGGCGGATGGGTGGGGAACATTTTTTCGCGCATTTCGATGATTTCGCCTGCCAACGCGGTTTGGTCGCGCTCGGCGGTGAGGATTTCGGTGCGGATGCGGTCGAAGGCCGTCTGAATTTCGGGTGTGCCGCAGATGAAGCGGGCGCGGGTGAGGGACTGGTGTTCCCATGTCCATGCGTTTTCGCGCTGGTATTTTTCGAAGGCGGCGATGCTGTGGGCGAGGAAGCCGGCGTCGCCGTTGGGGCGCAGGCGCAGGTCGGTTTCGTAGAGGCTGCCTGCGCCGGTGGCGGCGGAAAGCCAGTTGGTCAGGCGGCGGGCAAGACGGCTGTATACGTCGCCTGCGTCGGGGTGTGGATCGTCGTAGAGATAGACGAGGTCGAGGTCGGAGGCGTAGCCGAGTTCTTTGCCGCCGAGTTTGCCGTAGCCGACGATGGCGAATTGTGGGGTGTCGCGGTGTTTTTTGGGCATGTCCGCCCATGCGCACGGCAGGGCGGCGGCGAGTATGGTGTCGGCGAGGGCAGAAAGTTGGTCGGAGAGGGATTCTACCGTCCACAGTCCGGCGAGGTCTTGGACGGCGAGGCGGAAGACTTGGGCGTGCTGGAAGCGGCGCAGGGTGTCCATTTGCGCTTCGGTGTCGCCACCGCAGGCTTTGAGGTCGTCTGAAAGGGCGGCGGCGAGGGCTTGCCAGTCGAACGCGGTATCCAAAAGCTGCGCGCTGATGAGTTCGTCCAGCAGAATCGGATATTTGATCAGATACGCCGCCACCCATGAGCTTTGGCTCATAATCTGCGCCAGTTGCGCTAGGGTTTGCGGATGCTCGTTGAGAAAGGCGAGATAGGCGGAGCGGCGGCTGATGTTTTCAAGGAAGTCAAACAGCCGCATCAGCGTATCGGTCGGATTGGGTTGCTCGGCCGCCGCCTGTACGAACAGCGGCACGATGGCGTCAAAACGCGGCTGGGCGTGTGCGGAGAGATGGCGGTATTTATGGCCGTTGCGGATTTGGTCGAGCCTTGCGGCGATGGTTTCGGCATCGAACCCGTGTTCTTTCAGACGGCCTTGCCGCTCTTCTTCGTCGGGTTTGTCCTGCCATGCCCATTGCCATTCGCTGTTGCTTTGCGTTTGTTCTTCGGGTTCGCTCAAAATTTCGTTGAACAACTGATTGACCTTGGCGCGGTGGGCGTTGAGGTCGTCTGAAAAGGCGGCGTAGCTGTCGAAACCCATGCTTTCGGCGAGCAGTTGCTGCTGTTCGGGCGAGGAGGGCAGGGTTTGGGTTTGCTGGTCGTCCCAGTATTGCAGGCGGTGTTCGACGTCGCGCAGGAAGCGGTAGGCGGCAAGCAGGGTTTCGACGTTTTCAGACGGCATGATGCCCAGCTCGGCAAGTTTCTTCAGCGTTTCCTGCGTGCCTTTCAGTTGCAGCGCGCGCATTTGCCCGCCGCGTATCATTTGGAAAATCTGGGCGATAAACTCGACTTCGCGGATGCCGCCCGCGCCGAGTTTGATGTTGTCCGCCATGCCTTTTTTGCTGACTTCGCTGCGGATTTGGCGGTGCAGGTTCCGCATCGCCGCATACGCGCTGTAATCCAGATATTTGCGGAACACAAAAGGGCGCACCAGCGATTTGATGTCGTTCGGATACGGCGTGACCACGCGGCCTTTGCACCACGCATAGCGTTCCCATTCGCGACCCTGCGTAATCAAATATTGCTCCAGCGCGGTTTCGCTCAATACCAGCGCGCCCGAATCGCCGTCCGGCCGCAGCCGCATATCGACGCGGAACACCTGCCCGTCGGCGGTGATGTCGTTCAGCAGCGCAATCAGTTTCTGCCCGACTTTGGTGAAAAACTCCTGATTGCCCCGTTCGCGCCTGCCGTCGGTGTCGCCCGATTCGGGATAGACGAAAATCAAATCGATGTCGGAAGACACGTTCAACTCATAGCCGCCCGCCTTACCCATCGCCACCACGCTCAAATGCTGCGGCGATTTGGTATAACGCCCGATCGGCGTGCCGTACATGTCCCGATAATAGGCGTAGGCGAAATCCAGCGCGGTATTGACGGCAAAATCGGCAAACAGCGTAATCGTGCGGGTAACTTCGTTTAAATCGCTGATGCGGTTTATATCGCGCACGATAATCTGCGACACCACATAACGGCGCAACTCGCGCAACTGCCGCGCCAATTCTTCATCGTTTTCTTCCGCGCGGATTTGGTCCCAATCGGCAAAGGCTTGGAAATCCGCTTCGGTTAAAACCTTGTCCAACATGGGCAGGAAAATTTCGGGCTTGAGTTTGCCGTTGTCGAGCTGGCGGGCGAGGAACAGGGAATGGCGGCGGGCGGTGTCGAGGCGGTTGTCAGACATTTTGGATTCCGTTTGGAAGGATGACGGGAATGGTAGAGTGGATTCACTTTAAATCAGGACAAGGTGAGGCAATGCCGTATCGGTTTAAAGTTAAGCCACTATATCATAGCAATCTTGGAGGTCGTCTGAAACAGCAGAACTCAGGCGTATGAGCGGGTTTGTTTTACGGCATGGGAAGTTTGTTATAGTGGATTAGCTTTAAACCAGTACGGCGTTGCCTCGCCTTAGCTCAAAGAGAACGATTCTCTAA
>JVVZ01000022.1:0-1049 GCA_001062585.1 Neisseria meningitidis | reverse complement strand
CTGTCTGCGGCTTCGTCGCCTTGTCCTGATTTAAATTTAATCCACTATATATAGCAAGTTATATCACTAATGCTATAGTTTATAGATAATTCAATATAGTTTAATTACCCTTACTCCTCAAAAATAATTAACTAAATTGTCTATATTCAAAATACATTTAATATGACATATAAAATTTAATTGCACCCCATCCAAAAACAGCTTGAATTACCGTGATTTAACCGATTTTGAAGTTATTTTACTAAGTTAAATATCATGGTTTAAACCCCTCTATGCCGTATTAATTCAAACGACAGCAAAAATGAATTAACCCTTTAAAATAAAAGGGAATTAGCCTTCCTATCCATATAAAAATATTCCTTAGTCACGGTATTCATTACTTAACTTTTTTCTTTCAAACCGTCCTAATTTCGCCTAATCCCATGATTTAAGTCAGGGAAATAAAATGACTATGCTTGACACTCCACAGGAATGGTTTAACATACAATTTCTTTTTTAACCAAGATTCAAAAAGAGAGACTCATGAAAAAATCAGCTTTATTGGCAACTTTGTTGGCCGCTCTGACCTTGTCCGCATGTGGTGGTGGTTCTTCTGCTGTTTGTGATGAATATGAAAAAGCTTTTGCTGACGCTACTAAAAACGTCGATGCAGCTACAAAAGATATGATGCAAAAATCATTCGAACAAACCAAAGAAGCTTTGAAAAACTTGCCTGCTGACCAACGTGATGCTACTTGTAAAACGTCGTTGGATGCGTTGAAAGGCAACGCTCCGGCTGCATCTCCTGAAGATAAAGCAGAAGAAGCTAAAGAAGCAGCAGAAGACGCTAAAGAAGCAGCTGCCGATGCTAAAGAAGAAGCAAAAGATGCTGCTGAAGCAGCTAAAGAAGAAGCCAAATAATACGATACCTTTGGCAGAAAAACGGATTCTGATTACTCAGAGTCCGTTTTTTGTTTATGCTTTTACTGATTAGTACTGTACTAAGTGATTTAATCAATATATAGTGGATTAACTTTAAACCAGTACGGCGTTGCCTCGCCTTGCCGTAC
>JVVZ01000228.1:0-26516 GCA_001062585.1 Neisseria meningitidis | reverse complement strand
AGCTTTGGCTTTCTTGGGAGTCCTGCTACGAAGACTATGAACACGCTCTTAGAGCGGTGAACGTCGGAAGCTACGAAGATTTTTTGGGTGAGCTTTATATGGACTTGGGCGCGTCAAACGAGCGTAACGGACAGTATTTTACGCCGATGTCAGTGTCAAGAATGATGGCGAAACTGGTAGGAATCGACACGGCGGAGAAACTGGAAAAACAAAGATTTGTTTCCTTGCTTGAGCCGTGTTGCGGGAGCGGTGCGAATCTGCTTGCTTTTGCTGAACATATCGCCGATAGCGGAAAAGTTCCGACTTTACATATGGCAGCGGTTGCGGTGGATATAGATGTTTTGTGTGTGTGGATGTGTTTTGTGCAATGCCATTTTTACGGTATCCCCGCAAAAATCATACATGGAGACAGTTTAAAAAACGAATTTCATACGGCATGGCGGACGGTGCATTGGTTGCGTGGCGGTTTTGAAGACGATATGAGAGCTGAAATTGAAGCCGACAAAAAAGCTACTTTCGACGCAAAACAGCACAGCCGAGACGAAACGAAGATAACCGCCCCCTTATTGACATTGGAAGAACAGTTGGTTTTGTTTTAAAGAAAGGCTGGTTAATGTTTCTGAAATTGAAGTAAGCATTAAAAAATGTTGTATAAGGGCAACACATTTCATAGGCTTGTACGAAAATATATCTATAACACAGATATTAATGATTAAAGATTTCAATGTGTAACCGAAGATTTTAGGCGCATTACCCACAGAAATGGAGGATAGCAGGGCAGATTATTTACTATCCCAATAAGATATAAAGGTCGTCTGAAACGTCGATTTCAGTCGACCTTTATATGCTGAAGGAAACTTAACGGAAAAAACGCCCGCCGCAGCCCCGTTACCGCCTCTCAAGGTTCGGCAGAAACGTCCCCACGCCCCCAAGAGAAAAACAGACTTAGGCAACTTTTCCGGCACCTTCGGCAGCCTGCAAAATTGCCACGCCTATTTTTCTCTTGCCCCCTACGGCGGGCTTTTCTTGTCAGATTTTGTAATTGTGAGAATATTCTTGCTCTTCTCTAATCTATGAGAGCATTTTCTATGACAGAAAGCCACCCATTTCTGGGTGGCTTTAGAGTTATCTTTTTAATGCTTCCGCTTTTTAACAGGGAAACACCAATATTCATAACCATAAGCATGAGCGTCTAGTATGCGGTCACTGTTTCGCACTCTGCGATAACGGACTTTAACCCAGCCATTTTCATAAATTATGTTTGAATTTAAGGTCATTTTTTGTTCCTTATCTTCGTGGAACCAACTTTTTTACTATACTTTGTCCGTCCGCCTTGCATTACCAAACTGTTGACAATGTAAAACTTGTTGACATTTCCAGCCCCGACCATGTACTATTCACCTGTTGTCTACACAAACAAATAGTTTTTACAAGGTCTGATTCCTTAACCTTGACACATAGTATCTTTGATGAAAAGTAATTGCCGTTACTTATTTAATCAAGGGCATTTTCTATTATGCATTACTGTTGAAAATTTGTCAATAGCCTAAATTTATATTTAGGCTATTTTTTATTTATATTGCTGATTTAAAAAAGAAAATAGTTTTTAAAAACATCTTTTCTTCTTTGCGAAATTATGGTATTAAAAGTAAATCATTCATCCTAGTCGTATAACAAGGACTTAACTTTTGACGGCTCATGTGCCATTGCCTACCCAATTTCTCAGCAGCAAGAGAAATGGTATCCCTACCAAATTTAGTATTAATTTGATCAATACTCTGCATCAATACCTCATGTGTCACAGGACTACCAAACAAATCATTTTGCGCGATTTGTTCAATTCCCCCAAGTCCAATCCCACATTTTTTGTAAATAAAACCTGACCTATAAATATCCTCTAATAAATTTTGTGCGAATCTATTCAATACAATAGAATCAGATGTTGGAAAAATTGAGGTAATTCGATGTCCATAGTATTGTGGTAGTTCTTCCCTAAAACGGTTGGTTTGTATAAACACACTGAGAGTACAGGCTTGTGTTTTCTCTTGTCTTAACTTCGCAGCCCCTGATGATATATGGTGGCTAATAGCTGCCTGTAAATCCTCAATCTGAGTTACTGATCTTCCAAAACTTCGACTGCGTAAAATATGTTGTTTTTTATCGGAAATAATTTCAAGTTCATGACAAGAAATGCCTTGCAATTCGCGTTGCACACGTTCAATAACTACCCCATAACGACAGCGTAAAGTATAACTATCAGCATTAACAAAATCCCATGCAGTGAAGATTCCTTGTTTATTAAGTTTTGCGGCTGTTTGGATGCCAACTCCCCAAACTTCAGATACCAACTGACTCTCCAAAGCCCTTCTTTGTATGTCTGCCGACCAATCTGCCCAAACCACTACACCGCCGAAATGTTTCGGATATTTTTTTGCTAAATGATTACAGAATTTAGCCAGCGTTTTTGTTGGTGCAACACCTACGCAGGTTGGTATTCCTATCCATCTCAATACTCGCCCTCTGATTTCACGACCAATCTCGGCAAGATTGCCCATGCCTGTTAAGTCTGCAAAGCATTCGTCGATAGAATAGACTTCAATAGCTGGGACTAGACCTGCTATCGTATCCATCATCCGCCGTGACAAATCGGCGTACAATTCATAATTGCTACTGAAAACTTTCAGACGACCTTGTTTTTCCAAATGCCGCACCTGATAGTACGGCACACCCATTTTGATGCCCAATGCCTTAGCTTCCGCCGAACGTGCTACGACGCAACCGTCGTTATTAGACAAAACGACAATCGCAGTATCTTTCAACTCGGGACGAAATATCCGCTCACACGACGCATAAAAACTGTTCCCGTCAATTAGTGCGAACATACTATCTACCTATAATCTTTGATGATAAAGCGTAAAACACCGACAATTGCCCAAGTATCTCCTTCTTTAGGGGAAAAATTAGGATAGTCGCCAGAACTGTTTTCCGAATGAAGCTCTATGCGGCCGTCAGGAAATTTATACAGTCGTTTAATAGTGAATTCATTTCCCAAATCAGCCATGACAATATCTCGGTGCTTGGGAGTAACTGATCGGTCGATAACCAATATGTCGTCTTTATCGATACCAGCATCAAGCATTGATTGGCCGCCACTTCGAGCAAAAAAAGTGGCCGCAGGATTAGAAATCAAATATTTATTGAAATCTATGTATTCGGCGATATAAGGTTCTGCTGGACTTGGAAAGCCTGCCGGTATTTTCTCAAGAGCCAACGGGATTAGTAACTCAATTGGATTTTTAGCAGGAAACATCGCATCTATCGGTACTCTCGTTTCGGTACGAGCTTGGTCAATTAAATTATTTACATCTCCAACAAGCGAAGCCGGAATCCTTTTCACAACGGTTTTTTCACCTGATTTGGACTTTCTGCCAGCACCTTTTCGGCTGCCACCATGATTTGTCATTTTAATGGTACTCATAATGTAAAACTTGATTTTGTAACATAATCAAGTTTACGCATTAATTCCAAATCTGTAATTAGCAAAAGTTTAAAATTTAACATCTTTCTGTTTTACCGAATAAAAAATTGACCATCAAATTGATGGCCAATTAAATTTAACGTTCAAAATCAATATCTACATTTAAAATCTGCCGCTCAATCTGTTGAAGTTGGCTATCGTAAAGATTGATCTTTGCATGAACTTGGTCAGCAGGTTGTAATTCCGCTATCAGTTTTTCTGCTCCATAAATTACCTTTTTCTGAAAATCTGATAGCAAATCAAATTCCTGTTTAATACGAGATTCCAACATTTCAAGACGGCGCATATTTCGGTGCAACTCTTGGTCAATGATAACACTCGGGATTTGCCCTTTATGTATCCTGCTGTCAAATATCAATCCCTCACGCGAAAACACTTTAAATACATCGGCTTTTCCGGAAGCAAAGACGGTATCTGCATTTTGTGGCAACAACTTAACAACCAAGTCATGATGTTCTTTGGGCGTTGCTCTTGGCGTTTCTCCAAGCAACTCCATTGCCTGATAACGTTCCAATGTGCTTTGCCAACTTATTTCTGATGGTGCTGTTTGGATATATACGGCAGTTTCATAGCCATGTTCACGCATATCTTCCAGCGTTCTCATGGGCGTTTCGGTAGTGCGAAATGTACCTTCTACACTGATGTTATATCCTTCTCGTAATGCCTTTTCTATTACTCTTTCGGTCATATGTCCTGAAAAGGCAGCGGTATGTTTGGGAGAGTCAATACCATACTGTTCTTGTATGCCTTCAAAATTGGGATGGTAACGACGGAACTCGTCGCCGTTGATGACAAGAACGTTTCGATTCAATTCTTGACGGATTATTCCTACTAAGTTTGATTTACCTGCTCCGGGTTGTCCTCCCAATACAAATCCTTTCGGAGATTTAACCGGACTGACCTGTTGTTCGGAAATCAAGTCATTCCACAAATGCCGGAAAATCAATGCTTCTCGTCTGTCCGACATCATACGTCCCATTCGATATTAGGTAAGGTTGAATATTTTTGATGTAAGGTCTTGCACTCCTCCGCTATTTGATCGAAGTCGATATTTTCAGGTTTGGTGTCGTATAGGAAACCACGCAGCTCAGTAATGCGCATTTGGTCTTCTGAGCGCACCTCCGAATAAGGTGTTTTGCGTGAAATAAGTGCCTGTACACTGGCAACACGCTCGATTAAAGCGTCTTTCTGCATTAATGTAGCCAATTTTCATTCCTCTTTTGAGATTAGAGATTTTTTGTGTTGCCGCATTACCAATTTGACTAATGATACGCTGCATCCGGCTAGAGCAGCCGTTTCTAGAAGGGTATGGTTTTCGCGTAAGCTGACAATCAGTTTATGCTTTTGGATATTTGCCAGACGGCCTTTGTAAAGTCCCTGTTTTTTTGCCTCAGCAATGCCGGCGGCTTGACGGTTACGTCGTTGTTCATAGTCGTCTCTGGCCGTTTGTAGGGCAATTTTGAGCAGCATGGTTTGTATGCTGTCCAAAACGATTTTGGCAATTTCGGAATCGGTTTGGATTTGGCTCAGGTCGATAATGCCGGGAATGGACAGGAACGCACCTTTTTCGCGGATGCGGGCGACCAGTTTTTCCGCTTCTGCCAAAGGCAAACGGCTGATGCGGTCGATATGTTCGGTGATGATCACATCGCCTTCTTGCAAGTCTGTAATCAGTTGATTCAGCACAGGTCGATCAGCGCGGACACCGGAGGCCTTTTCTTTATAGACACCCGCAATGTAGTAACCTTCAGTCTTAGCTTGTTCAATTTGGGCGTTTTGTCGCTCGAGATTTTGTTCTTCGGTGCTGACTCGTTGGTAGATTCTCGCTGCTTTCATGGTCGGCCTCAGTAGGCGATACCTAATACGGGACAAGATGGGTAATTTGAGTATGCTCTAATTACCCATCAAATAAATACCTTTGAAATTGGCTAATTTAAAATAATCAGGACTTAAATTGTCCATAACCTAATTGTCCATTCTATTTGGCCAACAGACAATATGATTTGCACAGTTTGACTCATCAAAAAACAAAAAAAGCCCTACGGCCGTACAAATTTCTTGTACGGCCGTAGGGCTTTTTTTGTTTATCAGTTGGTTGAGAGAGACTGTTGTTTGGTATGGACTATTTATTTACCACCTAGAAACGGGTTGATGACTTTTAATCCGGCTGCGGTAAACGGAGTCGTATCTCGGGTAGCAACCGTCATATGGTGGTAACAGGCTATGGCCGCAATATAACCGTCTGCCGCCGCAACGGTGAATCCTGCTGCCCGCGCTGTTGCACGGACTTCGGCATAAGCAACAGCAGCTTCGATGTCAAAGTCCAAAATTCGGTCTGAAAATACAGGTAATACTGTTTCTTCCAGTTTTTTCAACAACAGCCGTTTTTTTTCACCTTCGGGAAGGATGGCGATGCCAAAACGCAGTTCCGCCACGGTAATGCTGGAAAGATATAGTGTTTCCACCGGTTGTCTGTCCAACCAAGCGATGACGGCAGAATCAGGCTTGGGGCGGAGCGGTTCAGAAATGATATTGGTATCCAGCAAAATCATTAGAACCGTACCTCAGTTTGCTCTTGCCGTTCTATGTCCAAATCCACACCTCCTGCTTCTCGACCGATATCGGATAACAGTGAACCAAGACGGACACGTTGTTTGGGGCGTGCAGCTTGATCCAGTATCAGCCGTATTTCGGCTTCCGTACTCCGACCGGCTGCTAAGGCACGTGCTTTAAGGGCTCGATGGGTCTCTTCGGATAGGTTTCTGACTGTAATGGAAGGCATATCCGTTCCTTTCGAGGTTGTTTGAATACTGTAAAATGCTATCATTTTTGTAAATTGATAGCAAGTAAGATGGGTATTTCCTATAAACAAAAAAGCCCGGCCGCAGCACCGTTTCCAGTGCTGCGGCCGGGTTGTCGTTGCCGTACGGATTCTGCAAATATGGTTTGTAGTATGTACGGTTTCAAAACTACCGTGTCAACCCGTCATCCCCGTGTTCATGATGCGGGGACGGTTTTTCTGCCGATTGGCTATTGCTGCGTTCCACTGATGTTTCTCCGACAATGGATCGACCGGCTGCCGCAACGGCAATATCCTGCATAAGCTTCGCTTCCGTTTTATGTCCGCTTTCCGACAATTTTCGTGCCAGATTGCTGAATTGCTCGCTTTCATCAAGTTGATGCTTCAGATTTTGGGTCAGTTTTTCAGCAGTCATGCCGTTGTTGACGGCTGTGTCAAACTGTTGCTGCGCCTTGGTATCACGCGGCTGAGCGGCGGTTTCTTTAGCTAACCGGCTGATGATACGTGCTTCGGTCTTATGTCCCATTTTGTACAGCTCTTTGGCTATTTTGCCGTACTCATCCACTATCAGTCCGCGGGTGTGCATTATTTTCTTCCAAGACTGATGTGTCGGTCGTTCGTTGTGTTTGACGGCTTCAATCAGTTCTTCAGCCTGTTGCCGGTAGCGGTTCGGTACTTGGCCGCGTGATTTTATGGCACGAAAGACGCTGTTTTCCGGTTTTTGCGTTATTCCCCGATGCTGTCGCCTAGTGGCGGCGCACTGTACACCTTCTTCCCGGAGTTTTTCGGCAAAGCGAACACGCCATTCGAACAGGTCATTTTTACGCGGATTGAGCCGATCACCGAACTGATTACGCACTAGTACGCACAGGTGGACGTGCGGATGCGGCGGCTCACCCTCTTTGTCAGACTCGTGGTGCAGTGCAAAGGCGTATTTGTGCCCCTCGAATTGCTCGGCAGCGAAGTTTCGGGCGGCATCCAGTACGGCTTGCGGCGGTGTACCTGGCGGCATCGACAGTACGATGTTCAATGCCTCTTTATGCTTGGTGTGTTCGGCAATACCCAATCGTTTCCAGTCCTCCACCAAGTCGCGTACCGCCCGTTTACCGTTTAAGCGTTCGCCGTCATTGGTTTCAACCTGTATCTTGCCGTTGCGTGATACATAGTCCAAATGGCCGCGTACTCCGGCAATCCCTTTTGAATTACTGCTGAGGCGGCGAGGTATTTTTACCATTACTTCGGGGTGCTTGAGAGCGGCGGCCTTAAGGTTGGTTAGGCCGCTGCCGGATTTCAACGGTTTTGACGGGCGGCGGCCGTGACCCAAATACAAGCCGCCCCGGTCTTTGGATCTGACGGCACGGGTTTTATAACCTAAAAACCAGTCGTCTATGGGATTGGTCGCCATAGTCTGCCTCCTTATTTTTTACGCCTTCGCTGGGTATGCAGTACCCGCCCGACGCGCTCGGTGTGGTTGTTGATGATTTCGCGCAGTTCGGCGATGTATTGTGATGTCAGAGAGACAGGTTCACCCGCATTGAGTTTGTGGGCAATTTGGTTGAGATTTCGCCCGATACTCAAAAGTTGGTAATTTGAATGGTGTAATTCGTCCAGTTCGACGGCGGAAAGGATGGGATGGCGGCTGATATGTGTCTGTATGATGTCGCGTATTGCATCGTTGATCGTGCCGCCACGCCGTTTAGCGGCCTCTTCCAAATACGCACGGTCTTTTTCCGGTAGTCGGACGGTAATGCGCTTGTTGCTTTTGGGCGGCGGCAGTGAAACTGGTTCGGGTTCTGCGGCTTGTTCTAATAAAGATTGTGCTGTTTTCTTAAGCAGTAGAGAAATACTATCTTTGCCGTATCGCATGACAGCCAACGCGCGCAATGATGACTGTTCACTTTCGGATAGACCGAACACCCTGATCGGGCTGCTTTTGCCATTTTCATTATTCATACGATTACTCAAAAATAAGGCCGTCTGATGTTCAGACGGCCTTAAAGGGTGAAATTCAATAGAGAAAAGGAGAATCACCGTATCGGATCAAAACCAAGACAATCCGATAACTTGTCCTGCTCCTTGGCAGTTTCAATAATCTGCGACTCGTAAAAATTAGCCCGCGCCTTTACTTGCATATCAGGCGGCATGTCGTGTATTGCTTTTTCCATCAGATACTCTTTAAATTGCCGCTTCTGCCTCTCGGGTTGCGTCAAATAAGTATCCTGCATCAGGTAACGATGTTTGGCGGCGTGTAGCCGTTCTTCAGGAGATGACGGTACTACGTCCCGAACAGCGGGCACTTCCTTAACTGTTTTTTCCAATGCCCCCTCCTGTGCACTGTACAGATGCTCTTTCTCTGCCTTGTGCAGTGTACGGATATGGTTGTAGGTATCTCGGAATTTCTCAAACTGTTCTTTTGGTAGTTCGTTGAGGTAGGCGTAACCGAACTCCTGTTCGTCCGTGTGCCAAATAATTCTTGCTTTGTCCACGCCATTGACAAAAAAGCGGTTCGGGAATTCCCTCCATTGGATAATTTCGCCAGACTCAATCATCGGTTTCAAAAACTCGGGAATGTCGGCATTACTCACACGCTCGATGTTGTCTTGAGATTTCACAATTCCCCTTCTGCCCGGTTGTTGAAGTTCATCTGCCATCGTTTTATTCCGAAAAAAAAACGGTCTGAAACAATGCTGTTTCAGACCGTATGGTTGAAAGAGAAAATTAACGACCCTGTTCCATTTCCTGCTCTTTCTCATGCTGCCGATCCCGGTCGTTCTGTTGCCGTACCTGACCCAACGAATGCTGCGGGCTTGGTATCTGAACCGGTTTGGGTAAATCCAGTTTCGACCCCTTCATTTTCTCGGCGGTATGTTCGTAATAGTTGGCCAAGGCCAGTTTTCGTGCATCTCCTTTCACCCCTCGAATTGCATCCATAACGTTGCGTTCGTGGAATTGCAGGTGAGATTTGTTGGCTTTGGACAGCTTTCCTGCCTTGGTCATATAGACGGCTTTGGACGATTGCAGCCGGGTATCCAGCGCGTCAGATTTCATCTTGGCCGCACGTACCGCCACTTCGGCAGGTATTTCACCCTGGCCTATACCCTGTAACGGCACGCCTGCTTGGGTATCGGCGGTATGGGAAGTATTGATGGTGGCATCGGAAGGTGTTTTGCTCCGCGCCAGCATTTCGTCTGCCTTCGACAGGGCGGCGGTGTCAGGTTGCGGGACAGAGGTTTCATGCTCTTTCTGTTTTTCCTGTTCACGTACGATTTCCATGTCAAACATGTTGCGGTATGCAGCCTTTGTTTCCATACCGGTAACTTTGCCGTCTTTGTCGTAAATCGGTACTTCCACCTCTACCGGCTGCCTGCCTAACGAATGAAGCCGGATACGGTCACCGACTTCCGCGCCGCTGCGTTCCATTGCGTCGGGAATGTCCACGCCCCATACCGTGCGCTCTTTGCCGTCCCGTTCCAGTACGATATACGGGCTTTCCTTATTTTGGGCATTATGAAGATAGGGGGCACTGCCTACGGTAACGATACGCTCGCCTTCGGCAGGTACGGATGACTGTTCGCGGGTTGGCACTGCCTTTTCAGACGACCTATCAGGATTTTTGTTATGGTGAGGTGATGGGGAATTGCTTTCACCGGTTTTAACCGGTTCGCGCGTGTGCCGTTCTTCCACGCCGTTCAATGCCCGTTCCTCACGCAGGTGATCGAGATAAGCCAAATCTTCTTTGGTCGGACGGTAGCCGGTGGTACGGATTCCCCGGCTTTCTGCTGCAAGAAACATCGCACGCTTAAATTCTTTGCTGCCCGTCAGTTTGATGTTGTCCCAGCCTTTTTCTTTGACTACTTCCAACATATCATTGACGGTTTGCGCATCCGAACGGGCTGTGCTCAATTTGTTGCCTTTGTCGGTAAACATTACGGTCGTGCCGTTTTCGGCAGACATATATTTACCGTCTGAAACGATATAGCGGTGGGCAATACTGTCCGGCGGGATATTGTAGTTCAGATCAAGAACGGCTTTTCTACCCTCATTTTGCAAAGCCCGCAGCGGTTCGGTATCCGATTCCTGTTGTGGAGGCGGCTCGGCTCTATCTTGAGCTGGGACGGGACGGTTGCCGGGCTGCGGCGACTGCCATCCTTGTTCAGTCTTGGTAAACATGACCGTCCGCCCACTTTCGGTAATACCGTAATAAAAATTGATGTCTCCCGCAGCATCCAAGTCTTTCTGTATGGCTTCGGGTGAGGTGCGGACATACCGTATATCGGTTCTGGCATCATCGAGTTGATACTTGGCGAAGTCGGATTCGTAAAAATATTTTGCCTTGTCGTGCTCATCTGTTTCCAACGGTGGAGCGTCGCCGAAGTGACTGCCGGTACGGCCGATACCGTATGGATGATCGGGATCAATCGGCTGATAAGGTTCGGTTGGCCGCTCACGCCGTTTTTCCGCGTATTCGATGCCGTTGACTTCTGCCTGACTTGAGGTTACAGCTTGCAATGTTTCGGTTTGCTGAATCATCTCTTCTTCCTTCTGTTTGCCGGACTGTTCGGATGCAGGGCTTTCAGACGACCTGTCCGAGGATTCTGCCGTATGACCACGATCCGCTGCTTGCTGCCGTGCCTGCCATTCAGCAATCTCGTCGGCAATCGCCTGCTCCATATCTGTATCAAGCTGTATGCGATGCTCGGACGCAGGATCGGCCAGATTCCGACCTTCTGTCAAAGCCTTTCTGACGGCTTCGATGCCCGCCAACTGGTGCAGGTCGTTGTAGTCGCTCGGCAGTTTCGGTCTGCCTTGTTTATCCATTCCCGCCGCCTGTTGAAACTTCTGAATCTGCTGCATACTGAATTCCGGTTCGATGGCCACGGCACGATCTCCGAAAAAGGCCGCCGCCTGCCGGGCAGAATGCAAACCTTTCCCCGACGCGTCGTTATCGACCGCAATCGTTACTTTGGTGTCGGATGGTAGATTTCGCGCCAGTGTTTCGGACACCTTGACCATATTGTCTGCATCGAAAGCTACGATAACAGGCTGTCCAGTTGCTTGATGGATACTGGCGGCGGTGGCGAAACCTTCAGCGATTACCACGCCGTTTGAAATTTTGGATGCATCGCCGATCACCGTATAACCGCCGTCTTTTCGACCGTCCTTCAAAAAGCGTTTGCCGCCGGTGGGATCAATAGATTGCAGGTTGTACAGTTGGCCGTCGTAGAAAACAGGGATTTGCAGTCTCAGGCTGTCGTTGTATTCGTTTTGGCGGATACCTGAAATCACGGCGGGATCGGTTATGCCCTTGGCAGTAAGGTAGGGGTGCGCCAATGTGGCGGGCACACTCTGCGCCCATATTCTTTGCGCCGTTCCCTTCACACGTTCGTAGCCTTCTTGCCGCAACCGCTCTGCTTCAAGCCGTTTTGCTTCGGATTCCGCCTGCCGCCGGGCTTTTTCGGCATCGGAAAGCGGAACATAGGGTTTTTCAGGCCGCCAGCCGTTCTGCCTGGCATGATAAAACAATGTACCGATACTGATATGTCCAGCTTTGAACGACTTCCAGGCCGCTTTTGCGTCGCGGGTGTTGTAATTGCCGCTTGTCTGAGACCATTCATCCCAAAGGTGGAAACCGTCTTCACCCATTTCGTCTTTGACGGCTGCCCCCATACGTATCCACATATCTCGGTCGTCCGCTCCGATATGATTTAAGGCTGCCCGAATTTCGTCATAATCTGCCATTTCTTACTCCTTGTTGAAAAAACAAAGACCACTATGAAATAGCGGTCTTACGGTTTCGTTTGCTTTCACATACACCCCTCAAAAATCAGGTGGCCCCTTCCAAATCTTCCGGATTGATTTCGATGCCGGATGAGGTTTTTAAAATCTCGGCAATAACCGACAGGCTGCCTTCGCCCCAGTTGCGGGCAATCACCGGAACTATCTGCGCGACAAATTCCGGTGGGCTGCCGACCGGAATAATCGCTTCCAGTACCGAACGAGCCAGTTCTTCAGCATTAACCGCGTCACGCCAGTTGAAACTTTCCATCTCTTCCGGCGAAACATATGCAGGTTTAGAAACCTCGACCGGTTTCTTTTCCTCAAGATGTACATTCAACTCGGGAACATGGGGGATAGGCAGGAAAGCGCGATCTTTGAGGGCAAGGTCTTCATCATAGATAATCTTTTCTGCATAGATAGCGGGCATCCCTGCCATACTGATGATGCAGTCGGAATTCGGCATGACCTTGAGTTCGTCGGGATTCATAACCGCACGTTTCTGATCGCTGATACTCACTCCACTACTGCTGCTTTTACCTCGGGAACGGGACGTTCCTTTCGCCTTATAGGTATAAAAGCCGATCAACTTACTCAATTCTTCCGCATCGTTTTGTTCGCGAGGGGCAAAAATCATACGGACGGCAAAGTTGGAAAAGAACGTCTGCCGTGCCGTACTGCCATATACTTCTTCCACCTGCGAAGGAGTTTGAAAGACGAGAATAGGACGGATACCGTAACCGGCCAGATAACCTACACCTTTTTCAATGGCAGGGATATTGCCCAGCGCGGTAAATTCGTCTAATAGCAACAGACACTGGTATTTCAATTTTGGGTTGTCAGACGGCAGACCCTGCTGGACATTGACATCGCATAACTGGCTGAAAAACAGTTTCAACAGCGTGCTATAAATTTTCAGTTCGTTGGGAGCAACACCCAAATAGATGGTTGTCGGTTCCATGCGCAGTCTATCTAAGCGGAAATCGTCGCCACTTGTAGCAGCCTCTACCGCAGGATCAAGAAAGATTGACAAAGGTGCATTCATTGTTGATAAGACGCTTGCCGCCTCTTTGTCTGCTTTTTGGAGAAAATCCCTCAGTAAGAATACACAGTTCCTACTAAGACTTGCCGTAGAAGAAATAGCACGCAATTCCAGTTCGTCATTTATCCATTCCTTCAAAGTCTTACCGTTGGCGGGGGAGGTAAGTCGGAAAAGATTGGTCATTGTTGTCATGTTTTGCATTAGATTGAGATCACGTTCCTTCTCTGTTTCAATCAAATACAGCAGCAGCCCTGTGAACAATTTCTGTGCAGCTTCTTGCCAAAAATTCGAGCCGTCCTTATCGTCATTTTTAAGTGGATAAAAAATCGCCGCCACGGATAGTGCGTCCTTATAGGTATAAACAGGATCGCGGCGTACATAAGTCAGCGGATTCCAACGATGACTGATCAACGGTGCGTCCGGCTCTTCGACGTGATAAGGCATCGTTCCTGACGGATTGAAGAAAAATACCTTCTGCCCGTGTTTGGCGCGGAAGCCGGCGGTAATCAGAAAGTTTTCCTTCTTTATATCGTTGACCACCATACTGTGTCGGTAGTGCAGGCAATTGGGTATAACAAAACCTATACCTTTACCGCTTCGGGTACGGGCAGCCAAGTAGAGAAAGCCATCGTTTGACCAACGCAGATATTTCCCTTTGTATTTGCCCAAAATCAGATCCGGCACATCTTTTCCCTTTTTGCGTTTCTTTGCTGACGGGTTGTCCAACAACCCTGATTTCCTGATTTCGCGCTCGCTCGCAAACCTTGAAGAGCCGTGCAACTCCTTTTTTTTCCCCCTCAGAATCGAGACCAGTAACATAATCAGTCCGACAACAGGGATGGCGGCTGCAACTGCCGTCGAAACCTTCAACGGAAAAACCATGCCTTGCGGTAACCGGTCGAAATGCTGCCAATAGGCATAAAGCAAAGATAACGACGGTGCAGTTTTAAGTCCCAGCCATTTCGTATAAACCACCGCTCCTAGATACAGACCGACACATATGGTAGTAATAGCCAGTAGCAGGGATAGCAGAATGTCGGTTACGGGTTTTCTCATTACAAATACTCCAAAATAAAGCCCGCCAAAAGGCGGGCATAGAAAACTCAGTATGTAGCAGGTGGTTGTGTCAGTCGTTATTTCTGAACCGGCTGTTCGAAGGAGGTTTTCATCATGTCGTGAATACCGCCGGAAACCTTTTCACGAGGGCTGGTTCGTATAATCTGCATTTCTTTGCCGATTATTTCGAACACGGTTTTTTCTGAACCATCTCGCCCCTGAACCTGCCGAGACTGTACTTCCCCCCATACCTGCAGGCAGTCACCTTTTTCCATCAGTCTGCATACGGTTTCTGCCTGTCCTCCGTACAATATGACGGAAAACCATTCGGTGCGCTCTTTCTGTTCGCGCGTCTCACGGTCATTCCACGTTTTTTGTACGGCTACTGACACATTCGTAACCGCCCGACCGTCGGGCATATACCGTAATTCTGGATTACGCCCTAGGTTGCCCATAATTTCGATTTTGTTGACGTATGGCATTACGAAGACCTTCCTTTTCAAAAATTAAAAATATGGCAATTTATTTCGCCTCCTTCGTTCCTGCCGATCTACTTCTCTGATCGGCTGATTTTGGCAATTCCAAGCGGAGGAGGTGCAAATTTATTCTCAATTTTGGCAGCAATATAATCAACAACCATGCTAATCGTTCGAGTTAGAGGGTTAACCGCCATACAGCAAATGAGAAAAAATATCCCAAAAGGATCGGAAATCTGAAACTCAGTTCGCCCGTAATAATTCAACGTCACACCTAAATTGAGATTTAATACGAACATTGCAGATGAATATAATAAATTCATAGCAAGCCCAAAATCCAACACGCTCCGGAAAGTATCCACTACTACTCTAACCATAATATAGATTAACCAAGTGACAATATATAAGCTATACCAGGTAGTAGGTACTAAATTCATCATGGTATTGGGTATATTCATCGAGTAACCTAATGCACCCAGACAGAAAAGAGTTATCCATAAACCCCTCAAATACGTATGATCATGTAAGATTTTCTTCAGAATTTTCATCATTGCTCCTTAACCCATTTCAGAGGACCTTGTATTACTGTAAACGCCCTTGCATAGCGTAGTATTTTTCGACAGGATCGAAGTAAAGTTCGGTCATGCGGGTTTTTTCAAAGTAACAGATAACGTCAATAGTGGAACGGACAGTGTTAAGAATATAACCGGGATCCATAGTTTGGCCGGTAGCTGATTCTTTGGCCAACTGCATGATGCGGTAGTGAACATCACGAGCACTATTTGCATGAACGGAAGTCAGTCCCCCCGGGTGTCCGGTATTAAGAGCGGCAAGATAGTCCCAAGCCTCATCACCCCTTAATTCCGTCAAAAAAATCCGTCCCGGTTTAAGCCGCATACACGCCGCAATAATCATTTTGGCTGTGATGTGCCCACTGTAAAACAAATGTGCATGGTTAGCGTGCAAAGGTAGATCGAGTTCGTGAGTGTCTTCAATAGTAACCAGCCGTTCATGAGCGGGAATCATGTCGGCCAGTGTCTTGGTAAACGTAGTCTTACCCGACCCCGTACCGCCTACCATGCAAATATTCAACCTCTGTGCTATCGCAATTCTGAAAAATTCATTCAGTTCGCCGTTGGCTTTATGTTCCAACATTTTGTACTGCCAGTCGGTCAGTTTGACGTCAGACGGTAGCTTCATCCTGTCGGATACGTCACGGACCCAGCGGCTCTCTATTTCGATTTCCGACTCTGTACGACGTTCTGCCACGCCGTGCCCCGATACGTCGTTAAAACCATTCAGACGACCTGTATCAAGATAGTCCGACATCGTGAAACGGCTGTTCGAAGGTTTGCGGAAAGCAAAAACAACCGTTCCGTTTTCGCAACTGGGGGACATCATGATGTGGCCGCGCTCACCGTCGGGTAACGTTACCGAATGAATGGGGGATTCGTATGAAATATGCTTTTTATTGTAAGTACATAGCGTATTTGCCAGTTTTTCCAATACGGGCAGGGGTAAATCAGGTCGTTCAATACGGCGGCAGCCGTCGGCATCTTCAAGAAACACTTCCCCAGGTCGGTTTATGAATACTTCGGTTACTCCAGGGGTATTGAGATATTCCGTCAGCTTCAACTTGTCCAGTAGATTGCGTGACGAAACAGAATTATCGTGAACCATTACATATTCCTTTGTTATTAACGGCTTGTTCTATAACTGCCAGTCCAGTGGCAGTTATAGAACAAGCCGCTCCTTTTAAGTGAGCGGCTTCGGGTCAATATCGGTTGGAGACGGTTACGTTTTCATATACCCCTGAAAAATCTACATCACGGGCAACAAAGACCATGATTTCCGTGCCTTGATTGACGTATCCGGTTGGTGGAATGTTGATGCTGTTCTTCAGGGCTTCGGTAGCCATTTCCTGTGCAGCATCGCTCGTATTTTCATACGAAATGTGGTTGTTATTACCCGACGTGCGGTTCTGTCCGTTACTGAATCCGTTGCCTATGTCGCCAATCATGCTGATCATGATGGCACCGCCGAACCGCTGCCAAAAGTGATAATTCACTTTGGCAGGATGCCCTGATGCGCCGAGCGAATCGCCGCCGGGACTGTCCAGGGCCACACGGATGCCTTCCGGTGTCTCCAATGTATTCCACAAAACAAAAACTCGGGCCTGACCATGTGTTAGCGCGGAAGTCTGTTCGCCGATAATGGTAGAACCACGCTCAACCAGCAGCGTCTTGCCGTTGGCCGAATAGACGTCACGTGCCACTTGGCAACGGGCTAAACCGGGATGGGTTGTGACAATCTTTGTGGTAGTGACACAGGGAATACCCGTACCGCGATTCAACACATAGGTTAAGTCGCCGCGATTCTCAGCAACGGTAGGCTTATAATTTCCAGGGCTCAGTCTTGCGGTTAGCGGGTTGCCCGAAGAGATTGACGAACCTACATCCGTTTCTCCGACAACCGTACTATCAGGGCGTATGTTAGTAAGTGTCGCTGCCGCAGCGCCTGAAACTGTTCCTCCATCCATGCCTTGAGGGGATAGGTCCACATCAAAACGCTCGTCAGGCGGAATTTCTGTTGTAACGCCCGTTTCAGGGCCCTTTTCAGGGTCCGTTTCCGTAAGCTGTGGATTTGATGCAGGTCTTGCTTCACTCGCCGCGGCAGGCTCGGATGCTGCGGCTGGCGGAGTATCGGGAGCCATTTCTAAAATTTCATCTTGCTCTGCTTTAAAATTTTTACTGTCTGCCTTACCGTCAACCACTTCCTCTTCCGTTTTTTTCTCTACTTCGTCGGAACCTCCGGAATAATTGAACAGAGCGGCTGCGGAAACTCCGGCAACAGCCAATGCAGCAAACAGGAACATCATGTTTTTCATGGTGCTCCTGCTTTTAACATTCAGGTCGGTAGGAATGCCGCGTTCAATACTGTTGTCACCGATACGTTCTTGCAGGCTCGGTTGTTCATCATCGGGTCTGATTTCGTTTTGTTTCATTTTTTATCCTTTTTCATACGGACGGTTCGGCTTTGAGTACTGCCGGTCAGATTGAACTTACCTTGCGGGTTGTAACTGCGGTTCTCTATACCGAGAACTGCGTTATTCAGCCGCAAAACAAATTTTTCTGCCGTTTCATGGACAATTAACGTATCGCCTTCAACATGACTGTTTACGGCAGCTTCAGATCCATCGGCATTTACCCTGAATACGGCCGGCAAATCTTTAGCATTGTCATAACGGAAGTAGGTAAAACGGCCGTCGTCGTAAATTTCGGTCGGTGCCAATGATTTTTTGCCGCGCCCCCAATAATTCCGGTTATAGTCGCCACCGCTAGGATTACGTGCTTCGTTTGCACGTAAAACGGCAGCAGCTTCAAGCTGTTTCGACATTTCAGCCCGTTGCCGTTTGCGGACATCGTTCGGATAGAGAAATTCCAATACAAACGTAGGCGGATGATTTTGATCTGCCATTTTTAAATCAAGCGAATAGCGGCGTTTTTTGTTGGATACCATCAATAAGTTGGTGGACGGTTGGGGTTTGGTTGGTTTGAAAAAAATGTTGTTTCCGCGAACCTTCACCCCCCAGGCCTTACCATATCCCGTTACCAAACCTTCATTCACGGGATTGGCGACATCAACCGTTTCTCCTTCCTCCAACTGAACCAAAGTTGCATATCCGACTTTTGCCCTTACAACCACAACATCATAGGGATTATGGTTGATACTTTGAATCCTTTTGTCATATGGTGAGCGGTTGGGATTGACTGCGGCAAAGGCCGTCTGAAAAGACAAACCGGCCACAAGGCCGGTTATCAGCAAGGTTTTTTTCATCATTGCGCAACCTCTTCGGTAACGTTGTAACTTAACACTTGAAAGCCCAGGGGGTTAATATCTCGAACCGACTCGGTCATTGGAGTTGTCTTAAACTCAAAGGCAATAGTGGCAATCATTTTTTGCGGCGGTGCCGGTTTGATTTCGGAATTGCCCACAGGAACCAACCGTTTTTCAAATCGTACCTGCGCCATATCGCCTACAAACGAGATATTGGTCACCTTTACAAGCACTTCGGCATTTTGTTTCAAAACCTTATGCGGTGCAGTTGGACTTTCGTAAAAAGCTCGGTATTTGGCTTGAACTTCGGGAGAATTGAAGAGTTTTGTCGTATCATAGGTCGCCTGAACCGTATTCCAGTTATAACCTTCGCGGAACATGACATATTGGCGCAGCCAGTGCCGGTTAATCACTTCATCGTAAGTCATCTGTTTGTTTTTAATAGTAGTTACGATATTGGTCTCTCCCGTGGTCTTATCTACTTCGATAACAAAGGGAAAGGCCTCTTTTAAGGGCGTAAGACTGGTAACGGCAACAACAGACAAACCTGCAATAACTAGTCCGCCAATGCCGACGCGCTTCCAAGTGCTTGCATTTTGCTGTGCGATATCCACCAAGGTTTTTTCAAATCCCAGTGCCATCCGGATCATTTGATCTACTTCTTTGCCGATGCGTTTTTTTTGCTCTTTCTGGAACTGTTCTTCATTCTGCGGTTGTTTGGTTTTTTTACGGAAAAACATTATCGTGCTCCGGTATGTTGCTGAACGTTAATCGGAAATGCCTGCCCATAAGGTTGTTTGGGTGCTGAGGAGCAGGCGGCCAGAACGGCGGCAAGTGCAGCCAATAAAATCACTTTCATATCAGTTTCCTTTTTTAAAAGTACAAAAAAGCCCGCACAGTGGATACTGTCGGGCTTTTAACGCTCAGGTATAAAATCAGTTGTCGTACCAATCTCTGCGGTCGGAACTGACCATTCCTACCAATGCGATAGGGAACACCAAAGCCATCATAATGGCAGGACCGATGTTGTTATGACGGTTCAAATAGGCAATAAATACCAAACCGAACAAGATACCGACTCCTAGCAACATTTTCATAACGGAATTTCCTTCCCTTTATTTGATGTTATCAAAGGCATAGTCATTAACAAACGCGCTCCAGTCGCGGCCGTTATGCAGGTTTTTGACCGTAACGCTTCTTCCATATCTGTCGAGCAGGTAGATGGTATAACTATGAGAAGCCCAGCCGAAAATACTTTGTCGGTACTGCGCCTGATCGAAGTTTTCCCAGCGAATGCCGCGAATACCTTCAGACCATGGAAACAGACCGCTGTAATACCATACACCGGTCTCATCCATATAGGCACGGCAACAGGAGAGTCGGAACAGTATCCAACCGAACCCGACCAGATACAGCAGTGTCAGACCGTACAATACCGTTTGTGCCGCACTTTTACCCAATGCCAATCCGAGTATCCCTGAAATAACGGCAAAGGTGGAAGACACAACAAACAGATAGAGCAGGATGCCTATAACAAAATACTGGATATACGCTACCCAAGACAGGCGTGCAGTCATGTTCGACTCCTATCGATTAAATTAAGATGGGCGTTTGTTAGACACCGGGGAGACACCGCCGCCGCTACGGCGATTGGAGGCCGCATTGAGTGTGGCAGCCCCGGCTCGACCTACTAAACGGCCTGCCGTACCTAAACCACTTGCGAGAGACATCATATGACGGGAAGCTCCCGACACAGCCGCACCACCCGTCAAAGCTGAGGCAATACTCGGAATGTTGAAAACGACGACTAGGAAGATGATGGTTTGTAACAAAAACAGCGGTGGTAGTATTTCAGCAGAAACATAATCGAAGGCACTCCCATTTAAAGCCATGTTAATTGCCTTATCAAATGCCGCCATCTGCACTTTAACCAACAAGACAAACATCGTGCAGGTCAGAATATGGTTGAGACACTGGCCGATCCAGTTGATCGCGTACTGCCGCGTTGCTGGAAAAAGTAGGCAGCCGAGAAATACAGGACCTATCATCAACACCAATGCCAGCGATACCTTAGCAACCATATAAAATGCAAAAGACAGCCCGACAACCAATGCCCCGCAAATCGTGATAACTAAACCTATCTTGATAACTATTCCAAAATGAACTCCAATATCATACCATTGATATTTTTCATGAAGTTTTGAAATAGTATCCAATAAGTCCATCAACAATTTCCAACTGGCATCCATTGCTGACGCATCCACTTTGTAGCCGCCGGCAAAGATTCCGGCAATCTCGTCTGGCATTCTGTAAATGATATGGGCCAATTTCATGTAAGTCGCCGGAGCCAACGAGAGCCCGATAATCAACATCCATCCGCAGCATTTCTTGAGAAAATCCACGGCCAGTACATCAAGGCTAGAATTGTAATAATCCCAAATGACAAGCAGTACGTAAAAAGAAAAACAGGCGACGAACAGTGGTGTAACCTGTCCGATAAAGTCGCCAGTCTTATCCAACAGGTTCTGCCCCAAATCCGCCCCGAGCGTTTTGGCCACGTCGGCAAAAAAGGTTGACATAAACGTCTCCAATAAGAAAACCACCGTCGAAACGGTGGTTTTGCAGGGTTATGCGGTAGTTATTTTTCAGGAACAGGAAATTTTTTATCACAATCCACATTCGTGTTATTGATTCTGTTATCTCGAATACAATTATCACGTTTTTGTTGAATTTTACTGATTTCCATATCCTTGTTCATCTTCTCATAAAACTTCTCTTCTTCGGATTGACCGCAGGCGGACAATAATAATGTTGCATAGAGCAATCCCAATAGATGAAGTTTCATTTCAGATGTCCTATTAATGGTTTAACTACACGATTTGTTTGTGTTATTGATTCTGTTATCGCGGAGACAGTTATCATATGCCTGTTGTTTCTTAAACTGAACTTTTTCATCCAGTGCCATATACCGTTCCATCATATCCAGCCGAGTTTGATTCTGTTGGATATAGGCTTTTTCCAAGGAAATACGGTTTTGCAGGTCGGCGGCTGCTTTGGCATCTTGGGTAGTATTTACCCTATCCATCAACGCCTTAATGTTTTGAAAGCGTAGTTCTGAATCCTTGATGGCTTTCAGAGTCAGATCAAAATGTTTGATCAAACGCTCATTATCCGCGTTTTGATTATAGCCTTTGGAACTCAATAGATTGTTAAAGTTCCCACCTTTCGTCTGCATGGCTGCATCATAAACCGATTTCCACTCATCAGGCAGTTGTTCAAGTGCGTCGGTTTTCAGGATATTGCCCAGATTGCGGTTGCCGGTCAGGGCTTTGACTTGGTTCTTCAATTCGGTAATTTGCTTGATCTGGTTTTGAATTTGTTGCCCCAGTTGGATGCCCTGTTGTATCGACTGGGCAAGCTGCGCAGGGTCTATCACGGGAATACCACCCGCCATCGTTGGGGCAGAGGTAGCAATCATCAGACCAACGGCAAACGCCCTCGCTGTTTTTTTGACTTTGTAAAGTTTCATCGAAATCTCCTACGAACAATGAGAAACGCCGCATTGTGCGGCGGATGGGTGAGGCCGTCCGTAAACGGCAGGAAAGTAAAAGGCCGTCTGAAAACAGTTTCAGACGGCCTATGTGCTTATATTTCAGTGAATATTTGCGTTCGGCTTTTCTCCTTCGAACTAAGTGGATGTTTTACCAGATACAGCCTGATAGAGCAGTGGCAGCCAAACATCGGGATCTTCGCTGCCGGTTTCTTCCATAATGCGGTGCATCAGGGCAACATTTTCTGATGTGCCTGAAAGTACGACCAATTCGTCATGAAAATCGTGTAAATCAAGAGTGGCGAACGTACTCTGTTTACTTTGCTTAATCAAGAAAATACGGCTTTCAATCGGTAGTTTGAGAAGTTCGGCGCATTCTTTATCGGAAAGCCCGCATTTCATGTAAGATTCTTTGCTGCCGTCAGGGTTAGGTAGGAAAATTTTGGTCGGCGTTTGCTGTACGATGGCCGCAAAATTGGGGGAGTTGGCGGCATCTTCCGGCGACTGTGAATCTAAAAGCAAAAACTCACCTGATTTACGGCCGGTTTTCAGTGTTTTAAGCATCAAATCGGCTGTAATATCAAACCGGTCTGCATACCAGAATTCAGCAATGACCGAAGCCATCAAACTGCCTTCATCTGCCACACGGTCTGCCATTATTTCCTTCAAATACAGCAAATAAGCCAATACCGGACCTGTCGGTTCATAATCCTCTTTCAAGATACAGGTTACGTCCAGACCGATACGGAAAAACGCTTCCGGATCAAAGCGGTTTGACAGACTGTCCAAGCACCAAGCAAATTCTCCGCCCTCGCTGCGGCACCACTTGGAGAGGCGCGTACGCAAAGAGTTTGGCGCGGTAGAGTATGGCAAGTTGTCCAGCAGGGTGCTGAAATTACGCAGGTCAAACTCCAGTTCGTAGAGTGTATCGACTGCCAACTTGATTTGCCGTTCCTCCGAAGCGTCTGCGCCGCCGGCACATTGTTTGACCAAGCGGTACAGGAAACTACGGTGTTTCGGCTGATCGGGCAGTTGGAACGGGTTAAAGCCGTTGTCAACGCCTTCTTCGACCGCGTAGTAAGTTCCGCCTAATGCCCGAACGAAGATTTCCATCCCCCTATCTAAATCCAGAACAAACAGATAAGGATCAAACCGCGCCATAAAGGTCAGAATTGCGGTTTCCAGAGCGGTTTTACCCGTACCGGTTGCTCCAGTAATCAAAGTATGTCCCGCAATCCGTTTGCCGCGCATATTAATGTCTTTGCGGCTGTAATGCAGGTTCAGGTTAAACAGGGTGTTTGACAGCGTTTTCAGAGGCATCACCGGTGAACCGTCGCCAATCGGATTGCCCCAGCTTTTACCTTGGGAGTAGTTGTGCATTCCGAATACGGTAGCAAGATTGGTGGTTGTTTTCGGCATCATTCGTGGACGCTGTTTGTAACCCGGAATCTGGCTGAAAAAGGTTGAGGGCATCGAACCGGCTGCATGGACAAAACGGAATCCGTTTGCATTGAGGAACTCCGTCATCGCCGTCGAACCGTTTTTACGGGCAGCTTTCGGGGTATCACCATATACAACAAGGGAGGCGGAATAATCGCCGAACATGGTGCGCCCCGCAGACAGTTCGCCTTTTCCCAAAGTCAGTTCGTCCTGCTGATCTGTCGCTTCGTCTTTGGCACTTTTCAGTGCATTGCGCTGCTGGTTGATGGCTGACTGCATATCAGCATTTTCCGTATAAATAAAACTTTGCGTCAGCGTAAATTCACACGGAAGTGACAAGACCGGCAGCAAAGTCATAATCTTACTCCGGCCAAAGTCCTTCAAATCGTAGCAGGTAGCAAACTTTCGATGTTCCGCACTTCTGATCTCCAGAATATCCGTACCGAAATGAAGGTCGGCAGTAGGGATGACTTTATATGCCGCAGAAGGGGTTAGAGGAATATTTTCCCTTAATCCCCCATTGCAAAGTGTTCCAAAGAATTGATAGACATCTGAGAATACCACCCCGTTCTCGTTTTCATAAACGCCCAACGGTTCGGGATCAAATATGCTTAATCCTTTTACGATTAAATCCAACAACTCCGCCGTTTCTTCAACCCCATCTGAAAAATCATGGTATTTCAAGACGACCGATAAGTAGAACAAATTTTCAAAATAGTCTTTTTGGTTGAATTGTTCAATATAGTGATCTGCAAACTGTCGGCAGAAGTTATTTTTGAAAATATAGTTTCTTTTCAAATCAATTTTCTGCCGTTGGAGCGTCGTCCATATGGCAAGCCGACTGCCATACTGCTTGCCAGCAGCATTCAAAACCCTTTTGAGGGTTTCGTTTGCCGCTATCAAATGCCCATCATTCACGCCTTCAAACGGAATACCGTCAAATTTAACGGTAAAGCCCAAGTAGCCGTTTTCATAATGCACAATGTGCTCAGCAACGTGCCGACTGACTTTCGGAAAAAAGTTTTGCTGCGGCGGCTGCCTCTTCAGTTTCTTCCTTAATAAATCGGATGTAATCATCGCGGTCTCTTCCAAATTTGGTTGCTGTAATGGTTAGGGTGTCACCGAAAAGATTTGACTTCCTCCGGACGAACCACCAGTAAATTTCCAAACCCAATATACGTAATGCCTGATCATCCCTTTTCGTGAGTATCCTCAAGAAATAGATACAGGGCAGGGCCAGCAGAAAAATCCCGAAAGCCTTCAAATCGTAAACAGGCATAAGGAACATGGCGGTAGCCATAAACACCACTAAGATAATAAAGCCCGGAATAATAGGAACTCCGGCCAGCATGGCGACACGGGACAGTCCTTCATAAGAACTGTACTCTGTGTCAATATCGATTTCGGGTAATCCGTTCATCCGTATTTACCTTGTGTCAATTAGAACGTAACGCTTTTTGCTGCTTTAATAATCCCTGCCGCCAACGCCGGTCCGCATCCAAACAGAAAAATCCATCCGCAAACCCGAAGAATGTCGCCAAAAGATTTTTCTTGGAAATAACCGCCAACAGCCACGATGACAATCGCCACACCTGCGAGAATTGCCAAAATGTTGTACCACTCTTGAAACCATTGTTTGACTGTACTCTCTCCAGTTGACAGACCACCGGCGGCCAAAGCCGTCTGAATACCCCCCAACATTGCACTAAACAAAACCGCTTTTACCCATTGACGGGTGTTTTCACTTACATATTTCATTTTTGAAGCTCCAAAAAAAAAGACCGCCAATATGGCGGATACAAAAAAACGACCATAAGGTCGTGTATTAAAAATCACCGAAAACATCCCAAGACTTAGGTTCTGGTTTTTGTAGAACAACTTGTTGATGTATTCCTCTTTCAATTCGGACAGGTGTATCAGAGAAATTGGATGATTCTGAGAATACTGCCTTTCTGTATGGTGAATCCGAAGTTTTCTTATTGGCAACCGTTACCGGAACAGGTTGTATTGCAGCTGGATTTTTTCCACTTAAACGTGCGTAACGTGCTTTGACGTTGCGGACGTAAAGCTTGGTTTCCCGATATGGTGGAATACCACCATATCTACGAACTGCTCCTTCACCGGCGTTATAGCCGGCAAGCACTAAGTCAAGATTACAGCCGTGAATACTGGATCTATCAGGAAAATGGTTACATAAAAAACGCAGGTAACGAGTACCTGCGATGATGTTTTGTTCCGGATCGTAAAGGTTTTTGGGGTTTACCCCCATCCGTGCTGCCGTCCCAGGAATAACCTGCAAAAGGCCTCGCGCATCTTTGTTAGACAGGGCATAACGGTTTCCTGAGCTCTCACGCCCCATAACCGCCCATACAATGTTTTTGTCTAATCGTTGCAATGCGGCATGCTTTTCAACCAAAGCCTCATATTGTGGATAAGGGGCTGCGGCAATTGCTGATGTTTGGTAAAAAGCAAAGAGTGATGTAGTCAGTATCAATATTTTTTTCATGTTTTTTTCACATCCCATTTCTCAACAGGGGACACCTGCCAATCATTTACATAACGGATACGGCCGCCCTCAATTGAGTGATACCGTGTTCCATAAACATACACTTTCAAACGACCGTCAGACATGGTTTTCAACACATTGCAGTACATCAAGTAATCAATCCGAGACCGACTATTCAATGAATGCGAACATTTAAGAAAATGCGAACCGTTCCAACCATCCGGTTGTTCCTTATGAATTCTTCTGCCCATTACTTATCCTTTATTTTTTCTGAAAAATAAAAAAAACGAAAAGCGAAGCAAATTGATTAAAAATGCTTGGATTTTCGTTCTTTGGGGTGTGTCCATTTTGTGACTGAAACACATTGAAATAAATAGTATGTGATGGTATGTGCAGACTTCACTTCTATTTAAAAACAATGGGTTAGTTTTTGTATTTAAGTCTCATAATCCCTTGGTCGTGGGTTCGAACCCCACCGGACCCACCAATCAAATCA
>JVVZ01000227.1:0-9749 GCA_001062585.1 Neisseria meningitidis | reverse complement strand
AATCGGTTCCGTACTATCTGTACTGTCTGCGGCTTCGTCGCCTTGTCCTGGTTTTTGTTAATCCACTATAACGGATTTGTGTGGTTTGCCGAGCGTAGAAAGAATCGATGAGGTCGTCTGAAACCTTGTTTGTGCTTGAAACAGGGCAAAACAGGGTTTCTGACGACCTTGGTGTATCGGCACGTTGTACGGTTCAGCCTAATGTAAACAATTCGCGCCCGTGGGCTTTCAGCCATTTTTCGGCGGCTTGGGTGTGCGGGGTGAGGCGGTTGACGGTTGCCCAAAATTGCGGGCTGTGGTCGGGGTGGGGCAGGTGGCAGAGTTCGTGGATGCAGATGTAGTCTGCGACGTAATCGGGTGCGCCGATGAGCCGCCAGTTGAGGCGGATGCCGGTGGTGTGGCGGCAGACACCCCAGAAGGTTTTGGCGTTGGAGAGGGCGGTCGCGGCGGGAATGAGGGCGGTGGCGCGGGCGTGGTGTTCGAGGCGCGGCAGCAGGTATTCGCGGGCGCGTTCGTGCAGGAAGCGGCGCAGGTGGGTCAGTTGGGCGGCGGGTTCTTTTTCGGGCAGCAGGATTTCAGACGACCTGATTTGGATGTGGTTGCCGCTGTGGACGGACAGGGTCGTCTGAACGCCTTGATACCAAATCCATTCGGGGAGGGTGTCGGCGGATGCGGCGGCGGTCGGGGCTTGGTCTAGGGTGCGGCGCAAGAGCGGTTCGTTGTCGGTCAGCCATTGGGCGAGAAAGCGATGGCTGACAAACGGAGGAACGTTGATGCTGACGGTGTCACGGGATACGGGGCGCAGGATGAGGTTTTTCTTGGCGCTGCGTTTGAGCCGGATTCGGATGGACTGGCCGTCTGAAAGGGTATGGGCGTAGTGGCGGGACATGGATTGGGTCGGTGTCGGGGCGAATCTGCGTTTTTAGACGACCTTTGCAACGGCAAACGGTCCTTTTCCTTCAATCAGGGGTTGTTGCGCTTCAATCCGTTTTTCGCATTCCGCCATCAATTCGGCTTCCGTACCGCTGTTGTGGGGGATGACGGGGTTGATGACGACGGTGATGGTGCCGGGGTGTTTGAGGAAGGCATTCTTCGGCCAAAATTCGCCGCTGTTGAGGGAGACGGGGACGATGTCCATTTCAAACATTTTCGCCATGCGCGCGCCGCCGAGTTTATAGCGGCCTTTTTCGCCGGGCGGCAGGCGTGTGCCTTCTGGGAAGATGGTGATCCAGTAGCCTTCGTTTTTGCGCGCCATGCCTTGTTCCATCAGTTGTTTGCTGGCTTCGCGGCTGTTGCTGCGGTCTATACCTATGGTTTTGACGAGTTTCAGGCCCCAGCCGAAAAAGGGGATTTTGAACAGCTCGCGTTTGGCGACGTAAACCTGCGGCGGGAAGATTTCTTGCAGGGCGAGGGTTTCCCAGCCGCTTTGGTGTTTGGCGCAGATGATAGAGGGGCGGTCGGGGATGTTTTCGGCACCGATGAGGCGGTATTTGAGTCCGATGATGTGTTTGAGCGACCAGTTGAGGATGCGTACCCAGATTTGCGCCATTTTGTGCGCGCCGCCTTGGAAGGGCAGGGCGAGGAGCATGAAGGGGAAAAGTAAAATCAGGCTGGTGCTGAGGATGAACCAGTAGGTCAGGTTGCGGATGAGGAGCATGTTTCTACCTGTCGGATGGGTCGTCTGAAATCTTGTTTGGGCTTGAAATGGGGCGAAACAGGGTTTCAGACGACCTCGTGTATTTACGGGTTTGCCTGTCCGTCTGCACGGTCTTGTGCGGCTTCGTGCATGATGTATTGGGAGAAGGCGAGCAGGCTTTCGAAGATTTGGGTGTTTTCGGGTAATTCTTTTTCCTGTTGCGACAGGGTTTTCTTGCCTTTGCCGGTCAGGACGAGCGCGGTTTTGCCGCCGGCTTCGTGCATGGCTTGCAGGTCGCGCAGGCTGTCGCCGACCAGCCAGGTTTCGGCGGGGTCAGCTTTGAAGCGTTCGAGGATGTCGTAAATCATGCCGGGCTTGGGTTTGCGGCAGTCGCAGTTGTCGGCGGCGGTGTGCGGGCAAAACCAGATGCCGTCGATTTCGCCGCCCGCCTGACGGATGAGGCGGTGCATTTTGGCGTGCATTTCGGTCAGGTCTTGGACGGTGAAGTATTTGCGGCCGATGCCGGATTGGTTGGTGGCGACGGCGATGTTGTAGCCTGCCTGCGTCAGGAAGGCGATGGCGTCCATGCTGCCTTCGATGGGGATCCATTCGTCTACGGATTTGACGAAGTCGTCGCGGTCTTGGTTGATGACGCCGTCGCGGTCGAGGATGATGAGTTTCACGGTTGCTCTCCGACAGGGGATTCCAAATGGTTTTTCCATTGCTCAAACGCTGCCTGAAAGACGGGTTTGAGGCGTTTGTAGATTTCGGGGGTGTTGGGGACGTGGTAGAAGCCGCCGAGCGACGGGGTGTCGAGGGTGCGGACGTAGTCTTCTAAAAATGCGCCGTAGCCGTCTTCTTCATTGTCGTAGTAATAGGAGGTAAATTTCTGCCCTTGTTCGGTGAAGTCGTCGGGCGTGAGCGCGCCGTCCATGTGTTTGAGCAGGAAGCGGCGACCGCTGGTTCTGCCTTTGAGCATATTGGCGAAATCTTCCGCGCTTTCGGGGGCGGTTTGCCAAACGGGATTCGCCAGCCCTGCCTGCGCCGCCCATATCCAGTACATGCCGATATGCGTGGCGGCGTTTTCGGACGGCAGGCCTTCGGGATATTCTTCGTCTAGGTGGAAGCGGATATTGTCGTACATGGACGGTCGTGTGCTGTGATTCGGAGGGTGTTTATTGTAACGGAAAACGGGAGAGGTCGTCTGAAATCTGTTTTCAGACGACCTCCGGGGTGTCGATTTGCTTGTCAGCCTTTGAACACGGGGACGAGTTCGAGTTGGCTCAATACCTGCGCGGCGATGTTGATGACGCCGAAGAGGAAAACCCAAACCATCAGTCCGAATCCGCCATAAACCTTGTAGTTTTTGCCTGCGCCGAATTTTTTACGCGAACGGTAGAGCAGCATGGCGGGGATGATGCCGGTCCAAATGGTTGCCGCCAGACCGACGTAGCCGATGGCGGTAACGAAGCCTGTCGGGAACAGCAGGCAGGAAATCAGGGGCGGCAGGAAGGTGAGGGCGGCGGTTTTGGTGCGGCCGGACACGCTGTCGTTCCATTTGAAGATGTCGGCGATGTAGTCAAAGAGGCCGAGCGTTACGCCAAGGAAGGAAGTGGCAATCGCCATGTAGGAGAAGAGGGTCAACACTTTGTCCATGCTGCCGGTTTGGGCGAATTTGGACAGTGTTTCGATGAGGACGGAGACTTGCCCTTCGGCGGCAATCACGGGGGCGAACTCGCTGCGCGGCAAGTTGCCTTGGATGGCGACTTGCCACAGGACGTAAATCACCAGCGCGACCAACGTACCTGCCCAAATGGATTTGGCGACTTTGGGCGCATCGCCTTTAAAGTATTTGAGCAGGCTGGAGACGTTGCCGTGGAAGCCGAAGGAGGCGAGGCAGACGGGCAGGGCGGCGGAGATGTAAATCCAGTAGCTCGTGCCTGCGGGGGCTTGGGTGTCGAAGAGGATGGGCAGTTTGACATCGGCAATCAGCCCGCCGGTCGCCCAGATGAAAGTCAGCACCATGCCGCCGATGAGGATGGAGGTGAAACGATCCACCAGCCGTGCCGACGCCCACACGCAAAAGGCGAGGATGCCGAAGAAGACAAGCTGTCCGACGGTGAGTGAAACATCGCTATCCACCGCGCTGCCCAAGCCTTTGGCGGTCAAGTCGCCGCCGACGAAGATGTAGGCGTAGGTAAGTAAATATAAAACGAAGGCGACGGCAATGCCGTTGATGGCGTTCCAAGTCGGTCCGAGCAGGTCTTTGACCATGGTGTCGAAGCTGGCGCCGTGCGGATAGTGGGTGTTGACTTCAAGGATCATCAGACCGCTGGAGAGCATGGAAAACCAAGTGTAAAGCAACACAATCAGCGAGCCTGTGAACCAGACGCCGGAGGTGGCGGTCGGGTTGGCAAGCATGCCTGCGCCGATGACTGTACCGGCGATAATCATGGCGCCGCCGAATAGCGACGGGGTTTTGACGGACATGGAATTCTCCTCGGAAAAACAGTCCGCCATTATGCCGTAAAGTGTAAGGATTGGTAAGGAGGTCGTCTGAAAATTACGAAGAATGGCAGACAGTAGGGAACTTTTCGGGCGGGGCGGCGACGCGTGGATAAAAACGATTTAATTTTTGAAAGATAAGGAGAAACTGCGTTTTCTCCTTTTTTTGTCTGATTGGGTTTAAAAAGGGTTTTCAGACGACCCTTTGCTTGAAAATGCCGAATTTACATATTTATACGGCATTTTATGGCTAATTTTTCTCTAATTTTGCCTTCCTAGAATGCGCAACCCTTACAGAGGCCGCATCCGCAACAGGGTGCGGTAACAAAAAAACAGACGACACATCAAGCAGAAAGGAAGCCGCATGAGCCAATCATACGAAGTCATTTTTGAGAACAACCGCAAATGGCAGGAAACGAAGAGGCAGCAATGCCCCGATTACTTCAAAGACCTCGCCGACGGACAAAATCCTGAATACCTCTACATCGGCTGCTCCGACAGCCGCGTTGCGGCGGAAGAGCTGATGGGGTTTGAGCCGGGCGACGTGTTCGTGCACCGCAACGTCGCCAACCTTGTGCACGGTTTGGACATGAATGCCGCCTCTGCCATCGAATACGCCGTCTCGCATCTGAAAGTCAAACACATCATCATCTGCGGCCACTACAACTGCGGCGGCATCAAAGCGGCGATGCTGCCCGAAGATTTTGGCACGATGAATCCGTGGTTGAGCAACATCCGCGACGTGTACCGCCTGCATCAGGAAGAACTGTACGCAATCGAAGACGAACATCTGCGCTACGACCGCCTGGTCGAATTGAACGTGCAGGAACAGTGCCTCAACGTCATCAAAATGGCGTGCGTGCAGGAACGTTACCTGCTCGACGGCTATCCGATCGTGCACGGCTGGGTCTTCGACCTGCGTACCGGCCGCCTCATCGATTTGAACATCGACTTCAAAAACATCCTCGCCGACATTCAAAAAATCTACGACCTTACCGATTCCGAATGGGCGGTCAACGCGCGCAAGAAAGCGAGTTGACGGCTCGGAGGTCGTCTGAAAAGCAGTTTGAACAAGCGTCCTGATTTTTCAGACGACCTTGATTTGCCCCAATCCTCTCAAATACAAAAACATACACACATCAGGAGTACCCCTCACCATGAAACCCCATCAGAAAAAACAAGCTTTGGGCAGCCTGTTCAAGTCCAATTTCGCTTCCGGACTGGTCGTCTTCCTCGTCGCCCTGCCGTTGTGCCTCGGCATCGCGCTCGCTTCCGGCGCGCCGCCTTTGTCCGGCGTGTTGGCGGGCATCGTCGGCGGCATCGTCATCGGTTCCCTCAGCACTTCGCACATCAGCGTTTCCGGCCCTGCCGCAGGTTTGGCGGCGATTATTCTTGCCGCCATTACCGAACTCGGTTCGTTTGAGCTGTTTCTGTGCGCAGGCTTAATCGCCGGCGCCATCCAGCTTTTGCTCGGCTTCATCCGCGCCGGCAGCCTTGCCGAATACATCCCCGTGTCCGTTATCGAAGGCATGTTGGCGGGCATCGGCGTGATTATCATCATGAAACAGATTCCGTTTGCCTTGGGCAGTAGCGGCAGCCTCGCCGACCCCGCCGCCCTGTTCGCCGACATCCACACAGGTTCTCTTTTGGTAGCGGGCGTGTCGATGGTGATCCTAATCGTATGGGACAAAATCCCCGCGTTGAATAACATCAAAGCCCTGCCCGCCGCGCTGGTTGCCGTGGGCGCGGGGATACTGATGAACCAATGGTTTGTCGCCAGTGGCAGCAGCCTTGCCATTCCCGCCGGACAACTTGTCCAACTGCCCGTCCCCGACACATGGCGCGAAGCCGCAGCTATGCTCACGCTGCCCAACTTTTCAGGTTTCGGCAACAGCTACGTCTGGATGACCGGCATCACCATCGCCATCGTCGCCTCGATTGAAACCCTGCTTTGCATCGAAGCCGCCGACCGCCTCGACACCCACCGCCGCATCACCGACACCAACCGCGAATTGCGCGCGCAGGGCGCAGGCAACATCGTCAGCTCGCTTATCGGCGGCCTGCCCATCACCTCCGTTGTCGTGCGTTCGTCCGCCAACGCCAATGCAGGCGCGACGCACAAACTGTCTGCCGTTATCCACGGCGTCCTGTTGCTGGTGTGCGTTTTGGCGATTCCCCTTATCCTCAACATGATACCCCTGTCCACCCTCGCCGCCGTCTTGCTGCTGGTGGGCTACAAACTGGCGAAACCCGCCACCCTCCTGCATTTCTGGCATAAAGGGCTGTACCAGTTCATCCCCTTTGCCGCCACCCTCGCCGCCGTCGTCGCGCTCGACCTGCTCAAAGGCGTCGGCATCGGGCTCGCCATCAGCATCATCTTCATCCTTCAGGGCAACATGAAACGCGCCTACTACCTCAGCCGCGAAGAACTCGCCGAAGCCGACGAAATCAGCCTAGAGCTGGCGGAAGAGGTCTCGTTCCTGAACAAAGCCGCCATCAAGAAAACCCTGAAAAACATCCGTCCGGGTTCCAAAGTAACCATCAACGCCGAACGCTCGTCCTACATCGCCGGCGACGTATTGGAACTGATTGAAGACTTCGCCAACGTCTTCGCCAAAGAAAACGACATAGACGTCGTACTCAAAGGCTTCAAATCCGACTACGACCACGAAGGCCGCGACCACCACAGCCATGTGCGGGTAGGGCATAGCGCGAGTATTTAGAAGTCGGGTTGGAATGAGTGGGAGAAGAAAGAGGTCGTCTGAAAAACCTGTTTTGGAGGATTTTCAGACGACCTTTTTAGTAGATGAAAATAAAAAATACCTGCTTCGTCATTCCCGCGCAGGCGGGAATCTAGGTTTTGGAAGCTATGGAAATATTTAAAAATTGCAGCGGCCTTTCAGAGTCTGGATTCCTGCCTGCGAGGGAATGACGGCGGCTTATGAATCGGCTGTTTTGTCCGACAGAAAAGAAACATAATGAAATATCTAAAAAAAAACAGCAGGATTCGCGGGCAAAGCCCACGCTACACCGTCGGGCAATGCCTAAAGTCGGGGAAATTCATAGGGGGAGTTGTTGTGTTGGTTTGAGAGATAACAAGAGACCTTTGCAATAATGAGTTATTAAAATTTTATGCTCAATACCATTTTCAAAATGAAGAACCTCCCTGATTTCTTCTACTTTTTTCTCACTATCAGAAAGGTTTTAGCCAATTGAAAATTTTTTAGCACATTTTTATGCGTCAAATTTTGTTAATAGACTATTTTTGCAAAAATCTCAACAACTGTAGCGTGGGCTTTGCCCACGAGAATCCGCCCCCTCTCCCGTCCGGCGGGAGAGGGTTGGGGAGAGGGTGGCTCTTGCCCTTTATACCGTATATCCGCAAACCACCCCCATCCTAACCTTCCCCCGCCAGACGGGGGAAGGGATAAGGTTGCAGTAGCTGAAAGAGGTCGTCTGAAAAACCTATCTCAATCTTTTCAGACGACCTCTTTGCATTCTGATACTTTAAATCCATTATCGCCTCAATACGATACTAAAAAAACAGTAACGGCAGTATTCAGTAATCTGTCCCCTCTCCCGTCCGGCGGGAGAGGGTTGGGGAGAGGGTGGCTCTTGTCCCTTATACCGTATATCTGCAAGCCACCCCCATCCTAACCTTCCCCCGCCGGACGGGGGAAGGAATAAGGTTGCTGTAACTGAAAAAGGTCGTCTGAAAACCTATTTCGAGCTTTTCAGATGACCTTTCATCTATATTTCAAACACTATCTAAATCAGCTTCTGCTGTTTCAACTCATTCTTCAGATACGCATAATAAACCGGTGCGACGATGATGCCGCCGACGCCGAAAATCCGTTCGAACACGACCATCGCCACCAGCAGTTCCCATGCGCTTGATTCGATTTCCGAGCCGATGATTTTCGCGTTCAGGAAGTATTCGAGCTTATGGATGACGACCAGAAACACCAGCGAAGCGACTGCCACATATAAAGACGCACCGAGGCTCAAGATGATAATGATGGTGTTGGAAATCAGGTTGCCCGCGACGGGAATCAGCCCGACGATAAAGGCGATAACCAACACGGTTATTTTAAACGGCAACTCCACGCCGAAAAGCGGCAGGATCAGATAGAGGTACACGCCCGTCAGCGCGGTATCGATCAGCGAGATTTTGACCTGTGCCAGAAACACGCGTTCGAAGCTGGTTTCGAAGTTCACAATCCGCCGCACCAGCTCTGCCTTGAAAGGCGGCATTTTGCGGCGGTTTTTGCGCATGTTGAGGCGGTGGAAACTGAGCATCGCGCCGATGATGATGCCGATAAGGATGTACACGAACGAGGTGAAGCTGTTTTTGCTAATGCGCGTCAGCGCGGCGCTGTATTCTTCAATCAATTTGACCGCATAGGCTTTGATTTCGGCGGTATTGTTGGGCAGCATGTTCAAAACCGACTGCGGCAGGCTGCTGCTGTTTTTCGTGTCTTCCAGAATCGCCGCCAGCTTGGTCAGCATTACGGTGATGTGCCCGCCGTGAATCAGGTGGTAAATCCCCAGCGACATCAATAGGATAACCGTCAATACGATGCCTATGGTCAGCGTGGTCGAAATCAGGTTGATATTGTGCGCGTTGAGCGATTTGTGCAGAAACGTATTGCGCGTGAGCGTACGGCGGCGCAGCCAAAGAATCAGGCCGTTGGTCTTGGTGATGAAGATATAGGTCAGTATCACGGCGAGCAAAAGCGGCAGAAAGTGGAAGTACAGCACTGCAAGCAGGGCAAGCCCCATCAGGATGTAGGATGCATTGCGGAATCGGGGGTGTTCGAAAATCATCGGATGTAATGCCATGAAATATATAAATTTAAACAATCAAGCTATGAGGTGCGATTAATAAAGCAGGACAAGGGGGTTAACCCTCCTTTTGAAACTTTATTTCAATTTCGCTCGAGCTGACTTCGGTTTACAAACAAACCGTTACAATAAAAACTCAATCGCACCAAGTGGTTATGCGGTTGTCTTTACGCAAATTGCCATTTGGCATTTGACGGAATGATTTTATCAGACAAATTTCCCGAAAGGATATTACACATGAAAACATTGTCTAAATTGACCTCTCTCGTTCTTGTTTCTGCCGGTCTGATCGCTGCTCCTGTGGCTATGGCCCAACCTGCTTCCGGCAAAGCCGCTAAAGCAGAACACGTTCACAAAAAAGCCAATAAAGCTAAAAAACAAGCCAACGACCTGAAAACCGACAAAGCTGCTGAAACTGCTGCACCGGAAGCTGAAGCTGCCAGCCCGCTGACCGGTCAAGGTAAAACTACTACCGAAACTGCACCTGCTGCCGCCCAAGAACAGGCTCCTGCTGCTAAATAAGTAGGGTATAGTGGACTGAATTAAAAGAGGGATTCTGTTCCCCGCGCACCGTTTTGACGGTTGTCGTCCTTTTTAAATTTAGGCCATTAGAAATCTCGCAGGCAGATGTCTGCATATTGTGAAAAAGGTCGTCTGAAAAGATTTCAGACGACCTTTTTCATTTTTATCCGACAATGGCCGCAGATGCTTTTATAGTGGATTAAAATAAAAATGAGACAAGGCGGCAACGCCCGCCGTGTAC
>JVVZ01000226.1:0-9867 GCA_001062585.1 Neisseria meningitidis | reverse complement strand
GGTGCTGAAGCACCAAGTGAATCGGTTCCGTACTATCTGTACTGTCTGCGGTTTCGTTGCCTTGTCCTGATTTAAATTTAATCCACTATATAAGGAGAAGACGCGATGTCGTCCTAACGAATTTCATTTGCCAAAAAATAAAGCGGTCGTTCATGTAGCAAATACAGAACGACCGCTTGAGTTCAGCACCATTTTAGATTGTCTTCGGCAGCAAACAACTAAGGGTCTGCTGTCTTAATGATTCATTGCATGAATATATGGAAGACAAATCATGCGATACCGTTATTCAAGGGTTTATTTTTTCTCTTTCGGCATTTGAGATACCAAGGACAGATTTACATCCAAGCCTTCGATTTGGAAGTGAGGACGGGCAAACAGACGGACTTTGAAGAAGCCGGGGTTGTCTTCGATATCTTCAACCAAGACTTTGGCTTCACGCAAAGGATGTGTTGCCTGCAACTCGTCGCTTGGATCTGTCATTTCAGTAACCAATGTATTGATCCAAGTGTTCAATTCCAATTCGAGCATACGGCGGTCTTTGGTTGTGCCGATGTTTTCGCGTTGGATCAGCTTGAGATAGTGAGCCAGACGGGAAAGCAGGAAAACGTAAGGCAAACGGGCATTGATGCGGCTGTTTGCCGTTGCTTCTTTGGTTTCGTAGAGCGCAGGTTTTTGTGCTGAGTTGGCCGAGAAGAAGCAGGCGTAATCGCGGTTTTTATAGAAAGACAGCGGTACGAAGCCCAAATTGGCAAATTCAAATTCGCGGGTTTCGGGAATCAGGACTTCGGTAGGGATTTTTACTTGATTGCCGGTACCCAAATCATACATATGGATAGGCAAGTCTTCGATCAGACCGCCGGCTTGTGGTCCGCGGATTTGAACGCACCAGCCGTTATTGATGAAGCTGCGAACCATGTTGGCAGCGAAGGCAAAGGATGCGTTTGCCCATAAGTAACGATCGTGTTCGGTGCCCTTAACTTGTTCTTCGTAATTGAAGCTGCGTACAGGAACTGTATCGCTACCGTAAGGCAGACGGGCAAGGAAACGGGGCAGGGTCAGGCCGATATAGCGCGCATCATCGGTTTCGCGGAAGCTTTTCCATTTGATGTATTCGGCACGGTCCATATAGTTCGCCAAGTCCTGAATGCCGGCGACTTCTTCCATGCTTTCTTTACCGAAGAAAGATGGGCCGACAGAGCCGATGAATGGCATGTGTGCAGAGGCGGAGACGCGTGAAATATTGCGCAGTAAAGCCATGTCTTGCGGGCTGCGGTCAAATTCGTAGTTGGAGATGACTGCGCCGATAGGTTCGCCGCCCGGGGTGTCGTATTCGTTGCTATAGGTGTGGCGATACAGTCCGCTTTGGACAATTTCAGGGGCATCTTCAAAGTCTTGAATCAAGTCTTCTTTGGAGACGTCGAGGATTTCAATTTTAACGTTGTGACGGAAGTCTGTACGGTCAACCAAGAATTTCAGGCCGCGCCATGCAGATTCGATTTTTTGGAATTCTTCGTTATGGAGGATTTCATCTAATTGGCGGCTGAGCTGTTCGTCAATGCGTGCGATGTGGTAGTCCAACAGACTTTTGTCGAGGCGTTCTACTTTTTGAGATGAGTCTTGAATCATCTTTAAAAATACGCTGACCGCCGCTGCGATGCGTTCATCCGCAGAGGCTTCGGACATTTTTTCGGCGCTTTGGAACTGTTCGATGTCGATGACGGAGTCGACGGCGTTTAAATTGATTTTTTGGCACAGCGCTTCATAAACACTGGCTGTGTTTTCTTGTTCTATAACGGTTGTTTGGGCTTCTTGGCGTTTTTGCATATTTTAAATCCTTACGGGTGTTTTCAGACGACCTTGTGTTTTATTTGTTAACAGGTGCAATTTTTTCGAGGCGGTCGCGCAGTTCGGCAGACAGATTTTCGTCACGCAAGATGGTTTCCAGTTCGCGACGGAATGCAGAATCGTCCAACAGGTTGGATTTCAAGTCACGGAGCAGGTTACGCATAGCCAATAAAGCGCGCAGCTCGGGAACATTTTGTGCAATTTGTTCCGGATGGAAATCCCGCATAGATTTGAAATTCAAATTGATATTCATCTCGCCGCCGGCGGGGGAGAGGGTGTTTTTCACAGTCAGGTTGGCTTTAGGATTAAAGTCGGACAATACGGAATCAAAGTTGTTTTTGTTGATATTGACTTTTTCTTTTTCGGCAAGGTCGCGTTTGTCTTGACCATTGCTGTAATCACCGGTGACTAAAAGTTTGAGCGGAAGCTCGACTTTTTTCTGTGCGCCTCCGGTATGGAGGTCTAGTTTGATATTGATACGTGAAGGTGGAACTTCGTTTTGGAAACTTTTGCTCACGGCTAATCCTATTCTCTGTTATGTGTTGAAGGGAAAATCTTTCGTTTCAAATGAAATATAAATACTAAATTTGGATATATTTCTATCTAAATAGTATAAATGTTAGGTATACTGTTGTCTATTGCATTCAAAATTTATCTGACAAAAGGTATTTAAAAGGTATAAACAGTGAAATTTCATAAACCATTATGGGAAGAGGGTGTCTTGCTCTCTCCTCAGCACTTCCAACAACAAAACGTTTTTAATAGTTACATTTATGCAACAGTAATAAAATTGATGGGTGAATTCAAGTGGGGATGTTTTCGTTGCGAGTTCGACCAGCAGACGCTTGAATTAGGAAAAATTAAATTGGATGAGCTTCAGGCCTGCCTGCCGGACGGAACTCTAATCGACTTGCAGTCGGGCAGTGGCTCTGTTGAAGTTCGTGATATTAATAGCCTGCCTATGAGAGCGCGAAATACAGTGTTGTTGGCTCTCCCGGTTTATCAAGCGCATGTACCGAATTTGGTGGATGAAAACGGGGCTGGAAATACCCCCAGACGGTTTGTGAAAAAGTTCGAGCAAGTTGAGGATTTATTTTCCGCTGAGGAGGCAGAACTTGCCGTTGAGCAATTAAATTTACAAATTCGTTTTGATTTCGAGGATAATGACGATTACATTACATGCCCCATCGGCGTAGTGGAAAAAAACGAGAATGGGGCATTGATTTGGTCTAAAGACTACATCCCTCCATTATTGTCGATTACAGGTTCGGAAGTTTTACTTTCATGTCTGAATAGAATCACTTTGCTGGTGTTGTCCCGTATAGATAACTTATCCGCCCGCCGCCGGGCGCGTAGTGAAAATACGGTCGATTTTTCTGTGTCTGACTCGACCTTGTTCTGGTTCTTGCACGGATTAAATACGATTTATCCTGAATTGAAACATTTGAATGATTACCCGCATCAACATCCTGAGGAGCTTTATAAACTCTTAGTGCGTCTGCTTGGTATGTTGTACACATTCAGGGTGAGTGAATCTGTGAATGAGATGGAACCATACGATCATTTTGATCTGTTTGGAACCTTCAACCGTTTGGAGTTGAAAATCCGCAGTCTGTTAGATGAAGTCATTCCATCGCCTGTCATCGAATTGTCGTTAGAACATACAAAATCTACACATTGGCGTGCTCAGATATTTGACAGCAGAATTGATGATAATGCGGAGTTTTATATCTCGGCACATTCTGATTCCGTTGTTTTTGCCGAATTGCAGAAGCAATTGCCATTGGTCAGCAAAATTGGTGCACCTGAAGACGTGGAACGCGTTATCAATACGGCAGTAATGGGAGTGCCTTTGCAGTTGTTGAATCAAACCCCTCCTGGTTTGCCGTTCCGAATGGATAATGTTTACTTCAGATTAGACAAACGGCATGTGGCATTTTCAAGAATGATGCAATCGCAGGTATGTAGTATTTACGTTCCAACATCTATACCCAATTTACATTTAAGCTTATTTGCAGTAGTGAGTATTTAATATGAACCATAATCCATTGATTCGAAATGAATTAAGAGATACTGCTTTGACCGTATCCGCATTATCGGCAGGTTTTAGTCCCGAGCATGCCTCAACATGGTATGAGTATGGCAAAACTTTGGTAGAGAATTTAAGAAAAAATTTAGCAAGCTCTGGTCGTAGTGCAGAGGAGATTGAAGAGATTTCTTATGCGCAGTGTGCGCTTTTGGATGAGGTTGCACTGCAGAATCTGCAAGGAAGTGATCGAGAAGTGTGGGAAATGAATCCCATGCAAGTACATTTCTTCCAATCATACAATGCGGGCGATGTATTGTGCGACAAAATTGAAAAGCTATGCAAAACAGGCAGTGCTAATTCTTTGATCGCTGAGGCATATTTGAGTGTAATCAATTTGGGCTTCAAGGGACGTTATATTTTAGATGAAATGGCTCTTCAAAATTCACAAAATAGCTTGAAAAAAATGGTTGCCGGATTGCCTAGCAATGCGGTAACTCAAGATGGGCAAATATTCTATGTCGATCGTAAAAGCATGCCTCTTAAGAGTTTGCTGACGATTAGTCCGATATGGGTATTTATCTGTTGTTCTGTTATTGCAGTAGTAGCTTATTTTGCATTTGGATACTATCTGGATACTTTGGTTGAACAAACTCAAGCATTATAAATTTAGAGTAATTTCATAATGACTTATCAAAAGCTCTCGTCTTTCATTATTTTTATAGTAGTTGAGCTTATACTGTTTTATGTATTAGCAATATATTGGCAAGCTAGTTGGATGCTGAAAGGCGGTATTCTAGCTTTGTCAATTGTTGCTATATTTTGTGCTTGGTTAATCAGGCAGCGTAAGAACAAGGAAAATATCAGTATTGGTTCAGAAGTTTGGCAGCAAATTGCGACAGAATTAAATAATACTGGATTTACTGGGCGTTACGTTTTGCGTATGCCTGATTCTGCAGTGAAGATGTCGAATTTAGTCGAGAGGTATGATGACACAGTATATATAAATATTTTTAATCCAGAACATTTATACACTGTAGTTTGGAATCTGCTTCAGAATATAGCCCGTAAACAAATCTCACTCAGCATAGAGCTGGTGTTGTCTCCCGCCATAAATGCCGATGTATCTATGGTTATGCGGGGGTGGTTGCGCAATATATTGTTTTTGCAGAAAAAAATGGGTATATCTATACCTGTAAGTTTTGTTATTCGCGCCCCCTTTCTTTTCAAAGAGTCTTCAGATAAAAGAGAGCTATTTTTTGCCTTAAAAACTCAAGGCAGATGGAATGTATTAAATATTAATCAGTTTTTTACTGATTTTAAAGAAAGTCTGTCTATTGAGTTTTTACAGCAAAATAAACAATCAAACGGCTGTCAATATATATGGCTGATTGAGGCACTCAATTGCGTCGAGGAACAATTGTTGAATCGTACAGACGGGGGGTGGGAATATGTCGATGTACGCAGCTTAAGCGTAGTTGACGATGGAGACTGCCAAGCCAAATCAGTATGGGCAACTTATATTTCTAAGAATACACAAGGGTTAATCCATTCTTTTAATAATTATCAAGGTAATCAATTTCAATATATTCATACCGAATTGTCAGATAAATATACCGTTTATCATAAAAATCATGCTATTGATATACTTTTTAAAGTATTATCTGTTTGTGCATTAGGTTTTTTATCTGCTTCGTTTTTCTCTATGAAAAACAATAACCGTTTAATAGAACAAATCAGCCGGCATATAGAAAATGTTCGGTCTGAGGCAAATTCAAATGAGCGGCAACAACATTTGGTATTGCTAAAGCAGGATTTGCAATTGCTTGAGAAATACCGTGATGAGGGTGTACCAGCACATTTAGGATTAGGGTTATATCGTGCGGATTTATATATTCCAAAGTTAAAAGCCTTAATGCCGAAAGATCCTCCACCTCCGAAACCGATAAAACCGGAACCTGTGAAACCTGTAGTTATTACTTTAGACAGCTTGGCTTTGTTTGAAACAGGTCAGTTTGAACTAAAAAATAATGCCAATAAAGCATTGATTGGTGCATTAAAAGCAATCGAGTCACATCCTGATACACGAATTTTAGTTGAAGGACATACTGATAATGTTGGAAATCCTGTTTCTAATCAGCAATTATCAGAAAAGCGTGCTCAATCGGTCAAAGATTGGTTGGTTATCTCTTCTAATGTTCCGGAGAGTCGGTTTGAGGTTAAAGGATTGGGTGATACCAAGCCTATTGCAGATAATCAGACGGAAGAAGGTAAGGCCAAAAACCGTAGGGTTGAGATCATACTGATTCCAGCTGTAAAACAGTAAATTTAATGCAGCACAAGTTGCTTTAAGCCTCACAACTTAAGGCGTTTTCAATAAAACTAAGGAGTAAAAATATGGCAATTCCTGCTTATATGTGGTTGAAAGACGACGGCGGTTCCGTTATTAAAGGTTCTGTTGACGTCAATGGTCGCGAAGACAGCGTTGAAATCGTTGAGTTTCTGCACAATGTCCGTATTCCTACGGATGCCAATACCGGCAAACTGACAGGTACTCGCGTTCACGAACCTATCGTATTGTTTAAAGAATACGATGCTTCTTCACCATACCTGTACAAAGCAGTAACAACTGGTCAAACTTTGAAAGAAGTAGAAATCAAGTGGTACCAAATTGACGCTTCCGGTCAAGAGAAAGAGTATTTCAATACCAAACTGGACAACGTTAAAGTTGTAGCAGTGGGTCCTGTAATGCACAACATCAAAGATCCTGCTCGCGAACGTTACAATCACTTGGAACGCGTTGAATTGCGTTACGAAAAAATCACTTGGACTTATAAAGACGGAAACATCATTCATTCCGACAGCTGGAACGAAAGCCGCGCTTAATAATCCACATAAAGTGCTGCCTGATAAAGGTAGCACTTTTTTATAACACATTTTTACATCAGGGATATCAAATGTCTGCACATGATCAAGCATTATTATTACGTCGTCTGAACACGCATTGTCAGCAGGCGATGGAAGCTGCAGCCGGCTTATGTCAAACACGAGGTCATGCCGAAATTACGGTTGACCATTTATTTATCAAATTGCTCGAACTAGGGGATGGAGACGTTAATGCCTTATTGAGGCGTTACGAAATTGATTTAGAAAATATTTGGAATCCTTTGTTGAGTACGATGGACAAACTTCCACGCAATGTTCGTGGTAATCCTTCTTTGTCTAAATCATTGATTAGTTTATTGTCGGATGCATGGTTGTTGGCAAGTGACGAAGGTGCATCTGAAATCCGTTCGGCTTTCCTGTATCAGGCATTGCTGAAATCTCCTTACCGTCTGATGACGCAGGAAGCATGGCCCTTATTAAGCCTGACTGAAACACAGATAGGTCGTCTGAAAACTTGGTTGGACGAAGTTTCTATCGAAGGTGAGAATAATACATTTGCGCAGCCGGCTTCAGAAGAAGGTCAGCATACAGTTTCAGCGGAATCTAAACCCCAACAAACCGCTACAGCAGGACAAAACGATGCGCTTGCACGTTTTACCGTCAATTTGACTGAAAAAGCCGCTCAGGGTGGTATTGACCCTGTATTTGGACGTGAAACTGAAATCCGTCAAATGATGGATATTTTATCGCGTCGCCGTAAGAACAACCCTATTTTGGTTGGCGAGCCGGGTGTCGGTAAAACTGCATTGGTAGAAGGTCTGGCATTGAAAATCGCTTCAGGCGAGGTGCCTAAGATATTGGAAAACACCCAAGTATTGGTGTTGGACTTAGGTCTTCTGCAAGCGGGTGCAGGGGTGAAGGGTGAATTTGAACAACGCCTGCGCAATGTTATCGAGGCTGTTCAGAATTCTGAAGAACCCGTTTTATTATTCATCGACGAAGCGCATACGTTAATCGGTGCCGGAAACAGTGCAGGCGGCGCGGATGCAGCCAACCTCTTAAAACCGGCCTTGGCGCGGGGTGAATTGCGTACCATCGCAGCGACAACCTGGAGCGAATACAAACAATACTTTGAAAAAGACGCCGCGTTGGAACGCCGTTTCCAAATGGTCAAAGTTGACGAACCCGATGATGAGGCTGCGTTCACCATGCTCCGCGGTTTGAAGCAACGTTATGCCGCTTACCATAAAGTTCATATTCAGGACTCCGCCGTCATCGCAGCTGTACAACTTTCCCGAAAATACATTACCGGTCGCCAACTGCCGGACAAAGCCGTAGATTTGTTGGATACGGCAGCCGCACGCGTCCGCATGAGTTTGGATACCGTGCCTCATATTTTCGGTTTGATGGATGCCCAAATTTCTTCACTGCAACGCGAACTGGAGGCATTGGATGCCGACAAGCAATTAGGTCGTCTGAATGCTTCGCAGCAGGATAACATTCGACAAGTTGAGCAAGAGATTGCCCAGTTGAATGAAGAGCGCGAAGAAATGAACCGCCGATATCAGGAAGAAAAACAATTGGCGGATGAAATCCAATCCTTGATGGAAGCTGCCAAGAATACAGAATTGACTTCTGAAGAGCGACAAGCCGCGCAACACAGTCTGACCGAGAAACAGCAACAGCTTGATGCCGTTGTCGCCGGTAAACCGTTGATTTTCACCAGCGTTGATGAAACCGTAATCGCCGATATTATTGCCGATTGGACGGGCGTCCCCGCAGGCAGCGTTCTCAAAGACGAACTGGCAAACCTGCTGCAACTGGAAAGCCTGCTTGAGAAACGCGTGGTTGGGCAAAGTGAAGCCATTCATGCTATCGCGCAAAGTTTGAGAGCCGCTAAAGCCGGTTTGAAAACCAACGATTCCCCATTGGGCGTATTCCTGTTGAGCGGTCCGTCCGGCGTAGGTAAAACAGAAACGGCGCTGGCTTTGGCAGATGCGCTGTTCGGCGGCGAAAAATCGCTGATTACCATCAACCTGTCCGAATACCGCGAAGCGCATACCGTTTCCCAACTCAAAGGCTCGCCTCCGGGTTATGTCGGTTATGGCGAAGGCGGCGTTTTGACCGAAGCAGTACGTCAGAAACCTTACAGCGTCGTATTATTGGATGAAGTCGAGAAAGCCCATAAAGACATTCTCAACCTCTTCTACCAAGTTTTCGACAAAGGCATGATGCGTGACGGCGAAGGTCGGGAAATCGATTTCAAAAATACCGTTATCCTGATGACGTCAAATTTGGGTGCGAACGAATTGACCCAATTGCTGCAACCGCAAGAGCCTGAAAAAACAGAAGAAGCTGTTGCAGAAGAGGGTAAAGAGCAAAACGCGCAAGAGCAGATTGTGGACACTGAAGTCGAACTTTCTGCACAAATGCCGGATGGCTCGTCTGAAAACGCCTGCGTTTCAGACGACCCTGTTGAAACCGATGAAACGCCTGAATTTAGTCTGGAAGAGTTGGCAGAAGCGATTCGTCCGATACTGACAGACCATTTCCAAGCCGCTCTGTTGGCGCGTATGCAGGTTGTTCCTTATCGTCCGTTGGAAAAAGAGGCATTGGCTCAAATCGTCAGACTGAAGCTGGACAAAATTGCTGACCGACTGTACGAAGCCCATCAAACACGCCTCAGTTACAGCGAAGATTTTGCAGCGCTTCTGGCTGATTCTTGCACTACCGGCGACAGCGGCGCACGCAATATCGACCATTTGCTCAACCGCCAAGTCATGCCTGCCATCGCGCAAAGCTTTTTGCAATGGCAGCAAACCGCAGGGCATATGCCTGAACATGCAAAATTGGAGTTGGGCGAAGATGGTATAGACGTTTTATTTGAATAATGGGAAGAGAATAGGTCGTCTGAAATCATTATGTTGTTCAGACGACCTTCGTTAAACTTTCACTTTATCGATAACGCATCCCAAGAGTCATTAGAAAGGTCGTCTGAAAAAAGCTATTCTTATTTCAGACGACTTTTTATAGTTAACGTATTGTTGAAACCCATCATATAGTGGATTAACTTTAAATCAGGACAAGGCGACGAAGCCGCAGACAGTACA
>JVVZ01000225.1:0-16289 GCA_001062585.1 Neisseria meningitidis | reverse complement strand
ATAGTACGGCAAGGCGAGGCAACGCTGTACTGGTTTAAAGTTAATCCACTATAAAATACACATACAAAATGAAACAGTCTTAAAGAGGAGATTAAAAATGCCCAACCGCAGTGAACTTCCGTTGATTTATTCCTGTTCCGGATGTTCTGACGTAGCGCAACTTGCCAACAATACCGCCGTAGCACTCGATCATGCCGGCGAATTTGAAATGTCGTGCATTTCCGGCGTGGGAGGCAAAGTCGCACCTTTGGTACGCAAAGCGCAGTCCGGCAGGCCGATGCTGGTCATCGACGGCTGCCATCTGCATTGCGCCAAGTCGTGTTTGGAAAACGTAGGCGTCGAAATTTCAAAAGAACACCACGTCAAACTCTATAACTTGGGCTACAAAAAGCGTTTTGGCAAAAGCTATGACGAAGCGGCGGTAGAAGAAGTCTATCAATATGTCTTAACTAAAAAACACGATGTGTTGAGCAACTAGCCACCTTTTCCCCCAAGCAATCCGTCTGCAAAACCTTCAACACAAACCCGAACGGATGACAACCGTTTCAAAACAAAGGTCGTCTGAAAACCGATAGCAAGTCTCGCTAAAGCGTTTTCAGACGACCTTTTTTAATAGGGAGAACGTTACCGCCCGATTGCCAACTTGTTCAATATCTTGAAGGTGAAAAACAATTGCTGCCTAGACGGTACAGCGGCTTACAGGTTTCAACTTCATGCTCAATATTATAAAATCCATCACCTTCCCGACATCCGCACCGCCCCATGAACTACGCCCTAGATGCCCTATGGTGGAAACTCACCAACCCGTCCGTCCGCGCCCTCGCCACCCTGCTGACCGCCCCGCCGCTTTGGCAAAGCGGCTGCGAATTGAGCGTCCGCACGCTATTGGGCGAATACGGCTTCCGCTATCTTTTGGATTTGGACGGCAATCCCGCCCCCTTAGACGACTATCTCGCCGAACACGCCCCCTTCGGCAACCGACTCGGCATCTACGCCGAACGCCTGCTCGTATTTTGGTTCGCCCATGCACCGCATACCGAATTGCACGCCTATAACCTGCCCGTGTTTTTAGACGACCTCACGCAAGGCGCCGCCGATTTCATCGCCTCCATCAACGGCAAACCCTATCATATCGAACTGACCTGCAAATATTATGGCAGCAACAGCGGCAAATCCGCAGACCTGTGCGGACTCAATTCCAAAGACACCCTCGCCGCCAAAGCCGCCAAACTGCCCCGCCAACTCGCCCTGCTTCAATCCCCCGAAGGCAGCGAAACTCTGCGGCAAAACCGCCTCCCCGACGCGCCGCAACCCGCCTCAATCATACGCGGCATCGGCTTTTTCCCCGTCGGCGCAGATTCCGCCGAAGCCCCGCTGAACCCATACTGCTGGCGCGGCGTCTTTATCCGAGACTGGTCGGCATATCCGACCACAGAGGGCGCACGCTACCACCTCATCGACCGTATGGCATACCTTGCCCCCGCCCGCGTCGCCGAAGCGCAAACCCTGTCCGACCATGCTGTCCGCCAAATCGAAAGCGGCTTAATCGCCAAACTCGAATTGCGCCCCGACGGCTTTTGGCATGAAATCGAACGCATCATGAAGGTCGTCTGAAACCCGATTCAACGTTTTCAGACGACCTTTCCAGTATAATCCAAGCCTTTCCCCCGATTGCGAACCCACCATGACCCCGATCCAACTCGACCATACCACCAAAGTGCTGGCTGAAATGCTGACCTTCAAACAGCCTGCCGATGCCGTTTTGTCCGGCTACTTCCGCGAACACAAAAAACTCGGCAGGCAAGACCGCCACGAAATCGCCGAAACTGCCTTCGCCGCCCTGCGCCATTATCAAAAAATCAGCGCTGTCCTGCGCCGCCCGCATGCCCAGCCGCGCAAAGCCGCGCTTGCCGCGCTCGTCCTCGGCAGAAGCACCAACATCAGCCAAATCAAAGACCTGCTCGACGAAGAAGAAACCGAGTTCCTCGGCAGCCTCAAAGCGCGCAAAACCGAATTTTCAGACGACCTCCATACCGCCGCCGAATTGCCGCAATGGCTGGTGGAGCAACTGCAAAAACATTTCAGCGACGAAGAAATCCTCGCCTTCGGCCGCAGCATCAACCAAGCCGCGCCGCTCGACATCCGCGTCAACACGCTCAAAGGCAGACGCGACAAAGTGCTGCCGCTACTTCAAGCCGAAAGCCCCGATGCAGAAGCCACGCCCTATTCCCCTTGGGGCATCCGCCTGAAAAACAAAATCACCCTCAACAAACACGAATTGTTTTTAGACGGCACGCTTGAAGTCCAAGACGAAGGCAGCCAGCTCCTCGCCCTGCTTGTCGGTGCCAAACGCGGCGAAATCATCGTCGATTTCTGCGCCGGCGCAGGCGGCAAAACCCTCGCCGTCGGCGCGCAAATGGCAAACAAAGGCAGAATCTACGCCTTCGACATCGCCGAAAAACGCCTTGCCAACCTCAAGCCCCGCATGACCCGCGCCGGACTGACCAACATCCACCCCGAACGCATCAGCAACGAACACGACAGCCGCATCGCCCGCCTGACCGGCAAAGCCGACCGCGTCTTGGTCGATGCACCCTGTTCCGGCTTAGGCACGCTGCGCCGCAATCCCGACCTCAAATACCGCCAGTCGCCCGAAACCGTCGCCAAACTTTTGGAACAGCAACACAGCATCCTCGAAGCCGCCGCCAAACTGGTCAAACCGCAAGGCAGGCTGGTTTACGCCACTTGCAGCGTGTTGCCCGAAGAAAACGAAATGCAGGTCGAACGCTTTTTGAAAGAACACCCGGAATACGAACTCCTCGACTGCGCCGAGCTGCTCGCCGGTTTGAAAATCGATTTGGACACTGGCAAATACCTGCGCCTCGATTCGGCGAAACACCAAACCGACGGATTCTTCGCCGCCGTTTTGCAACGCAAGGAATAAATGTTCAAACAAGGCGTAAACACACGAAAGGTCGTCTGAAAACCTGATACTAGGTTTTCAGACGACCTTTTTAGCGCAGATTAAAGCGAATTTAATCGGGCAATGCCCGTTTGCCGAAATCCTCGAACGATAAAGAAGAGAACAGGCAAAGCATCCCGTTTCCCTAAAATCCAAACATACAAAAAGGTCGTCTGAACATTTTCAGACGACCTTTTGCGTTGTTGAAACTTAAGCCAAAGAAGCGTTTACAAATGCAGTCAATTGACCTTTTGCCAAAGCGCCGACTTTGGTAGCGACGTTTTCGCCGTTTTTGAACACCATCAGCGTCGGAATACCGCGCACGCCGAATTTGGCTGGGGTAGCTTCGTTATCGTCGATGTTGAGTTTGACGACTTTCAGACGACCTTCAAATTCGGCGGCGATGTCGTCCAAGATCGGAGCGATCATTTTGCAAGGGCCGCACCAAGGTGCCCAGAAGTCGAGCAATACGGGGACGTCGGATTTCAAAACGTCTTGTTCGAAATTTGCATCGGTGGTGTGGATAATCAGTTCGCTGCTCATGAGTTTTTCCTTTTTGTGTCAAATTGAATCAGATGTTGTGCAGGATAGGGCTTGGGGCTGAAAATTTCAAGTGTCGCCAAAGTGTAATAGCTTTTTTGTAAGGTTGCCATCGGGATTGGCTAATGTTTTTTCAGACGACCTATCCGACCGGTCAGCCTGCCCTAAAGCTCATCAGATGGCGCGTGTAATCGCTGGAAGGGTTGGCAAATACGGTTTCGCAGCCGCCCTCTTCGACGATTTTGCCGTCTTTCAGCACCATCACGCGGTGCGACAGGGCGCGGATGACGGCGAGGTCGTGGCTGATGATGATGAGGCTGAGATCGTGTTTTTTCTGCAAATCGGCGAGCAGCTCCAGAATCTGTTGCTGCCATTGTACGTCGAGCGCGCTGGTGGGTTCGTCCAAAACGAGGATTTTCGGGCGGACGATGATGGCGCGGGCGATGGCGAGCCGCTGGCGTTGTCCGCCGGAAAAGGCGTGCGGATAGCGTTCGAGTGCGTCTTCGGGCAGACCGACCTGCCGCAATACGTCTTGGACGCGCTGCCGCATTTCTGCGCGGGACAAATCGGGTTCGTGAACGCGCAGGGCTTCGGAAACGATATTAAAGACGTTCATGCGCGGATTGAATGCGCCGAACGGGTCTTGGAACACCATTTGGATGTCGCGCCTCGATTCGCGCGTCCAAGCTTCGCCGTTGATTTTCAGACGACCTTCCGCGTCGATAAGGTGCATCACGGCTTTTGCCAGCGTGGTTTTGCCGCAGCCGCTTTCGCCGATGATGCCCAGCGTTTCGCCCGCTTTCAAATCGAAGGAAACCGGCTCCAGCAGGGTTTTGCTGCGTTTTTTGAACCAGCCCGCCGTTTCTTTGACGGCAACGGAAAGCTGCTCCGCCTGCAAGACGGTGGCGGGGTTGTCCGCCAAAGGCACGACCTTGCGTGCGGCACCGGCGTTCAAGAGCATTTTCGTATATTCGTGTTGCGGACGGGCGAACACTTCCGCCGCTGCACCCGTTTCGACAATGCGTCCGCCGCGCATCACGGCAACGTCGTCTGCAAAACGGCGGACAAGGTTCAGATCGTGGGTGATGTAGAGCATGGTCATGTTGTGCGCCTGCTGCAAGCGCGCCAACAAATCGAGAATTTGCGCCTGTACGGCAACATCCAAGGCGGTGGTCGGTTCGTCGGCAATCAGGAGCTTGGGTTCGGCGGCAACCGCCATCGCAATCATCGCCCGCTGCCGCTGTCCGCCGGAAAGCTGGAAGGGATAGGCAAAGGCTTTCTGCTCCGGCTCGCGGATGCCGGTTTCCGCCAAGAGTTCGACCGCCCTCGCCCATGCCTGTTTTTTGTCCAAACCCAGATGCAGGGTCAACACTTCAGCAATCTGCGCGCCAACGCGCATCACGGGGTTGAGCGCGGTCATCGGTTCTTGAAACACCATGCCGATTTCCCGCCCGCGCAGCTTTTGCAGGGCGCGTTCGGATTGGGTCAGCAAATCGTTGCCGTCAAATTTCAGAGTGCTACGCCTCCCTGTGGGACTGCCTTCAAACGACACCAACGGATTCAGCCGCATAATGCCCTGCGCCAACACGGTTTTACCGCTGCCGCTCTCACCAACCAATGCCAGTTTCCTGCCGGTCTGTACGGTCAGGCTGACATTGTGCAGGACTTGCTTGCCGGGGAAAAAGGCGTTTAGGTTTTCAATTTCAAGGATGGGTTTCGTCATGGTATCGAGGTCGTCTGAAAACGGAAAACGGGTGGAATCAAATCGGCAATACCCGCCGCACGGACAGGAATCTTACGAAGCAATAAGCCATATCTGATGGTTTACAAGAAACGCGCCCAGCAAACATCAGCTTTCTGCTTTTCAGACGACCTCTGATTCAAACCCGCAAACCGAGGTCGTCTGAACGCTTATTATTTCTGAAACTGCTCTTTCAACACCCGTTTCAACACTTTGCCCGTGGCGTTTTTCGGCAGTTCGTCTTTAAAGTAAATCTGTTTGGGGATTTTGAAATTCGCCAAATGTCCGCGCAAATGGGCGCGCACGTCGGCTTCGTCCAACGTTTCGCCGTCTTTGAGTTGGATAAAGGCGATGATTTCTTCGTCGGCGTATTGGTCTTTCACGCCGATGACGGCTGCGGCTTCGACGGCGTCGAGTTTGTAAATCGCCTCTTCGATTTCGCGCGGATAAACGTTTTGCCCTTTGGAAATAATCAGGTCTTTTTTGCGGTCGACGATAAAGATAAAGCCGTCTTCGTCTATCGTGACAAAATCGCCTGTTTTCAGCCAGCCGTTGACGATGGCTTCGTCCGTGGCATCGCGCATATTCAGGTAGCCCTGCATGACCGAACCGCCTTTGACGATGAGTTCGCCCACTTCACCCGTCGGCACTTCGACCAATTCGTCGTTGACGGCTTTGACTTCCAATCCGGGCAAGGCGATGCCGACGCTGCGGGCTTTTTGCCTTTCGGGCGTGTTGACGGCGACGACGGGCGAGCATTCGCTCAAGCCGTAGCCTTCCAAAAGCTTGGCACGCGGGAACTTCGCTTTAAAGTCAAGGATGGTTTGTTCCGCCAAAGGCGCACCGCCGCTGATAAACAGACGGACGCGGTTGAACCATCTGAAATACCAAGGGATTTTCGCCTTGCTCATGGCGGTGTAAATCGCGGGTACGCCCAAAAATACGGTCGCGCGTTTGAATAAAACCTGTTTCAAAACATTGGAGAACGGGAAAACGGATTTCACCAAAATAATCGAACACGCCATATAAATCGGCAGCAACACCATGGCCGTCAGCGTAAAGCTGTGGAACATCGGCAGGAACACGACGAAGCGGTCGCGTTTGGTAATCTTAAAGATGCGCTCGATGCCTTCAAGGTTGGAAAACAGGTTGCCATAGCTGATTAACGCGCCTTTAGGATGGCCTGTCGTGCCGGAAGTGTAAATAATATGCGCCAAATCATCAATTTTCGGTTGGCGGCTCAAATCGGGCGTACCCGAAAAACGGCGCGCTTCCTCAAAACGCGCATCGGCTTCGTCCGCCGCTTTCGCCTCGCCTATCCAAATGATTTTCTCGACGCGGGTCTGTTTCTTCAGCCCCTTCAATTCTTTCTGCAAACCTGCCGAAGCAAACATAAACCGCGCTTTGCAGTCGTTCAAAATATACGCGTATTCGTTGTTTTTCAAAAACGTATTCATCGGTACGGCAACCGCGCCGATGGCGGAGACGGCAAAATAGGCGCTGATAAACTCCGGCGAATTGGATACCGCCAAAGCCACTTTGTCCCCGAATTTGACGCCCATATTTTGCAGATATGCGGCTACGGCATCGACTTCCTGCTTGAGTGCGTGGTAGGTGGTTTTTTCTTTGTCGTTGAACACCGCAGTACCTTTTCCGTTTTTACGGCAGGCAGCGGACAGCATTTCGTAGAAGTTTGTGTTGTGTGTTTGATTCATTGGAATTCTTCAAAAATTAAGTGAGTAAAATATTTTTGCGGTCGCGCTCATAAACAGGTTTTTCGCCCCGGAAACAAGCTCGGCCTGAAAAGCCATCTATATAGCAGGAAAATGAGCTATCGGCTATTTTATATTCATCCGCAATACGGAAAATCATCCCCTCGCGCGCACGTCAAACGCCTGACGCAAGCCCTCGCCTATCATCACCAGCAAAAGCAGCATAATCGTCAGCGTACCAACAGTGGACAAGCCTATCCACCAAGCGTCCAAGTTGTCCTTGCCCTGCGCCAAGAGTTCGCCCAAGCTCGCCTGCGACGCGGGAACGCCCAAACCGAGGAAATCCAAGCTGGTCAGCGCAAGCACCGCGCCGGAGATACGGAAAGGCAGAAACGCCAATACGGGCGTCAGGCTGTTGGGCAGGATGTGCCGCCACATAATCGCGCGGTTGCCCACGCCCATCGAACGCGCCGCCAAAACGTAATCCGCCTGACGGTTTTTTAAAAACTCGGCGCGGACGTAGTCCGACAGCCCCATCCAGCCGAACAGCGACAGCAACACCAGCAATATCAGCAGACTGGGATTAAAAAACGAAGACAGGATAATCAGCAGATAAAGTTCCGGCATCCCGCCCCAGATTTCGATAAAACGCTGCATCAAAAGGTCGGTCTTGCCGCCGAAATACCCCTGCACCGCGCCGGTAATCACGCCGATTACGGTCGTTACCAAAGTCAACGCAAGGGCAAACAACAGGGAATCGCGGAATCCGTAAACCAAACGCGCCAAGACATCGCGACCGCGGTCGTCCGTGCCGAGCAAGTGCCTTTCGGACGGACTTGCAGGGTCGGGCTGCGTGTCGAAATCATTGAGCGTATCGGCATCGTAGGGATTGGGCAGATAAACGGCGTAATTGCCGTTTGACGTGATGTTGCCGCGTATCAGCGGGTCGAGGTAATCGGCAGGCGTGTCGAAATCGCCGCCGAACACGGTTTCGTTGTATTCGTTTACCAGCGGAAAATAATATTCGCCCTGATAACGTATCCACAACGGCTTGTCGTTGCTCCACAAAGGCGCAAGCAGCGCAACGGCGAACAAAACGGCTAAAACCCGCAGCGCGAACCAGCCGCGTTTGTGTTGCTTGAAGGCCTGCCAAGTGGGGTTTGAGGTGTGTGTTTTCATAATTGGGTTGCACAAAGGTCGTCTGAGGTCGTCTGAATATTCAAATCATTAAATGATAAAGAAATTCTGCTACTTTCTCGGCTAACGTTTCATGTGGCAATTTACTCTCCACAATATCGACCATCAAATCATCCAAACCAGTATTATATTGAATATCAATGCCTTGAATTTCCAAAAATGTCAGCATTACTGCCAATCCGGTACGCTTGTTTCCATCAACAAAAGCATGACCTTTTGCCAAAGCTACGCCATACCATGCTGCTATCTCAAAAGCATTATCAATTTGATTGTAATAAATTTGCTGGTCAACTCTGCCTAAAACACTTTCCAAGCGTCCTAAATCGACCCCTGTTTTACCTACTTTGGTTTGATACAGGATTTCATCATGTACAAAAATAACAAAATTCGTATTTATATTATTCATTTATAAGCCAACTTTTCCAATTCTGACTTATGCGCGGCAATTACGCGCTTTGCGCTATGCATGACCAACCGTTTGGTTGCTTCATCATCCTGCAATTCCATACGGACTACTTTTGCACCATCGTTTTTATGTTCGCGGCTTTCTTCAGAAATATCTTTTAAACGTTTAATCATATTTAACTCCATAATTCTTTAAGTTTTCAGACGACCTATTTCTGTCCGCCGAAATGAATGCGCGGATCGACCCACGAATAAGAAATATCCGACACCAATTTCGCCAGCAAACCCATCAGCGTGAACACATACAGCGTCCCCATCACCACCGGATAATCGCGCTTCATCACCGCCTCGTAGGAAAGCAGCCCCAGCCCGTCGAGCGAGAACAAGGTTTCAATCAGCAGGCTGCCGGTGAAAAACGCGCCGATAAAGGCAGCGGGAAAGCCGGTAATCAGCGGAATCATCGCGTTGCGGAAAACGTGTTTCCACAAAATCTGCTTTTCCGGCAAACCCTTGGCGCGGGCGGTATAAACATATTGGCGGCGGATTTCTTCAAGAAACACGTTTTTCGTCAACACCGTCGTTACCGCCAGACTGCCTGCCACCGAAGCCGTAATCGGCAGCGCCATGTGCCACAGATAATCTTTGATTTTGCCCGCCCACGACAGCGTGTCGAAATCATCGCCGACCAAACCGCCCTGCGGGAACCACGCAAAAAAGCTGCCGCCGCCGAACAACACCAGCAGCACCAAACCCAACACAAACGGCGGTATGGTATAACCGACCAGCACCACCATCCCCGTTACCGCATCAAAACGGCTGCCGTCGCGCACCGCCTTGGCAATGCCCAACGGGATACAAATCAGATAAGTCAGGAAAAACGTCCACAAGCCCAAGCTCATCGACACCGGCATTTTCTGTTTGACCAGCTCGAACACGGTTTCATGATGGAAAAAACTCTTGCCCAAATCAAAACGGGCAAACCGCCACACCATATCCGCAAACCGCGTCAGCGGCGGCTTATCGAAACCGTACAGCGCATTCAACGCCGCTAAATCTTCCGGACTGATGCGGTTGCCGTTTTTCATGATATTGCCCGCCGTCGCATTCGCCGTCTCGCCGCTGACCGCGCCATGCGTCAACTGCTGCACCATCTGCTCCACCGGCCCGCCCGGCACGAATTGGATAACGGCAAAAGTAATCGCCAAAATCCCCAACAGCGTGGGGATTAAGAGTAATAGGCGGTGGAGGATGTAACGGTACATGCTTGGGGTATTCCTCTATTTTGGTTTTAAGGTCGTCTGAAAAGTACGGATTGCTTTCAGACGACCTATACTTTTAATACTTGTAAAAAATTTAACTGATAAGCCAGCTAATAAACCTATCCAGCAAATCTTTCTGATTATTGCCAGCCGCTTCGACCATTTCCAATGTCAAACTATCCGGCCACACAATAAAATATCCGTAACGCCCTTTTTTGATAAGTGCACCGGCTTTCTTACCTGTATCTGTCAAACGGTGGAACTTACCGTCTATTTCCTGCAAACCTGCATGACACAGTTTCGCATTGCATTCTTCCGTTGTTACTCCCCATTTTTCTGCCAGCTTAGCGACAGTCAATGTATCGTATTTTTTAGCAATTTCTATATTCTGATTTTTCTGCGAAACTTGCTCTTTTTCTACTACGTCAACTGAAATTTTAACTTCATCGCTAATACGGATAATACGCTGCGCTTCGCTATAAGCATCTTGATAGACTTCTCCATCTTCACTACGCTTCAGTAAGATACCCATTTCATTATTATTTATTTGGCTGAATTCATATAAATTCAGGCTTGTAATAATGCAAGCATCTTCGCTGACATAACATTTTGCATGAAGATTCGGACAATAGCTTGTACGAACATAATTTAAATTTTTCAACCAGGCTGCCTCTGAAGGCTGTAATTCACTTTTACCATATACAATCCGCACATCGATTTTCATGCGGTCTTTGTCTTCCAAAAGCTCTTTTACCCTATCGTTTAATTTTAGATAAGGACTGATCAAATAAAGCCGTTCCTGTGCATTTTTTATTAATTCTTCCAAGTAATACGTTGTACCGCTAGTATTTAAAAATTTTGCCATTTTCTTCTTTCCTGCAATGTTTATTTAATTTATTCGCGGGCAAAGCCCACGCTACACAGTTACTTTATATTCTTCTGACAGTTGAAACAATAGACTTCACTATCGCTTAGGCCGTCTGAAAATTGCTGCGACAAACTTTCAGACGACCTTCCTTATTTCTCCAAAGCCTCTTGCAGTTTCTTCTCAATCAAATCCGCGTCAAACGACTTGGCAATCAGCTCGAAGCGCGAGTCGCGGCGCCATGAGACTTGGTTGGCGCCCCATTGCCCGTCCACCCAGTTGAGCCACACCCATGTGCCGAGCACTTGGAACACGCCTTTGGCGCGAACAAGACCGTCTGTGAATTTAGGCAGGTCGTTGAAGAAGTTGGTCAATTTTTCGCCGTCGAAATCGCGTCCGGCGGGGAATGTGAAACCTTGCGACTGGAAGCCCATCGTGTTGTCCGGCAGGGCTTTGAGGCGGTAGCGTGATTTTTCGATGACGGGAATGTCAAGCCATTGGATGTCGAGCTGTGCATTTTGGACTTCGACCACTTTGGCTTTGGGCGGGAACAGTTTTGCCGCTTTGTCGTGAAATTCGGCAAGCTGTTCGGGGGTGCATAAATCGGTTTTGCTGGCGACCAATACGTCGCAGATGCCGATTTGGTCTTTATACAACGCCTGCTGCGCGTAATCGGGGTTGATGAACTGGCGCGGATCGACGACGGTAAAGACTGCGCCGATTTCCAAAAGGCTGTCCAGCGGTTTGGCTTTGAGTTCGTCGATGACGCTGGCGGCGTGCGCCAGTCCGCTGGCTTCAATCATCAGGCGGTCGGGCTTGGCGTCGCGCAGCATTTTCTGCACGGTTACGCCCATTTGCGGGCCGGCGGTGCAACACAAACAGCCGCCGGCGATTTCTGCCACGGGGATGCCGTTGTCGCTCAATACGGCGCCGTCAATGCCGATTTCGCCAAACTCGTTGACGATGATGACCCATTTTTCGTTCGGGTCTTTTTGTTCCATCAGGCTTTTGAGTGCGGTGGTTTTGCCTGTTCCCAGAAAACCTGAAATCAGGTGGACTTTGGTTTTTTTCACTTCTGACATTTTTTACAGATTCCAGTTAAAACAACGTGTTCTTCTTTCAGCGCAAAGCCGCTTTCGGCAACGCCTGCGCGCAGTGCCGCCCATTCGTGGCTCAGGGTTTGCTCGTCCGCCGTGCCGCATTCGGTGCAGACCAAAATAAACGCGCTGTGGTGCGCTTCGGCTTCTTCGTGGTCGTGGCAATGGTCGTCGCACTCATGCTGCGCGTGGCTGCACAAAATATAGCCGTTAACCGCCGCCACTTTGTGCAAAACGCCCTGCTCCGCCCAAAAATCAAGGGCGCGGTAGGCCGTCGGCGGCGCAACCACGCCCTCGCTCTGCTGCTGCATCTGCGACAAGACGTTGTAGGCTTTAATCACGCCGCTTTGCTGCAAAACGATATCGAGCACCTGCTCGCGCAAAGCGGTTACCTGTACGCCGTCACGGCGTGCCTGTTCGAGGATTTTTTGTTTGATTGCGTGTTTCATAAAGGCTTTCAGACGACCTTAAAATTCTGAACGGAGAGGATTACATTATAACGTGTTTATGTAAGATGCAGATATTCGGAGGTCGTCTGAAACCGAGCGCCACCGTTCAGACGACCCATCCCATCCAATCTGCCTATTTGAACCACGACTTAATCCGTGCAAACAAAGACATACTCTGTTTCTCAAAATTCTCCGCCTGTGCGGGTACGGGCAGCGTATTGCGGATGACTTTCATACCGGCAAAGGTTTGGGCGACAGGCATGATTTCGATGGAATTGACGTTCATGTGCGCCGGACGCTGATAGAGCCACAAAGCCGTATCCGCAATGTCTTGCGGCCGGATGGACTCGACGTTCTCATAAACCTTTTCCGCCCGCTCGTCATCGCCCTTAAAGCGGACGTTGGAAAACTCGGTACCGCCGCACAAACCCGGCTCGATGTTGGTGACGCGGATGTTTTTATCCGCCAATTCCGCACGCAGGTTCATGCTGAACTGGCGCACAAACGCCTTGGTCGCGCCGTACACGTTGCTGCCCTCGTAAGCATAGCTGCCGGCAATCGAACCCAGATTCATGATATAGCCTTGCTTGCGCTCCGCCATTTGCGGCAGGATTTGGCGCGTCAGGAAAGTCAGACCGACGATGTTCGTTTGAATCATGGTTTCCCAATCGCCGAAATCTGCTTTGTCCGCCGTTTCCAAACCCAATGCCAATCCGGCGTTGTTGATCAGGCAATCGATTTCGGCAAAATTTTCAGGCAGGCTGTCGAGCGCGTTGCGTATCGACTCGGTACGCGAAACGTCCATTTCCAAAGGATAAAACCGCTCGCCCAATTCGGCTGCCAATGCCTGCAGTTTCTCGCCGCGCCGTGCCGCGCCGATAACGGAATAACCGGCCTGTACAAACGTGCGGCACATCGCCTCGCCGAAACCGGCTGACGCGCCGGTAACCAAAATCGCCATAACTATTTCCTTTCTTTTCTCGTTTTGTAAACCCATTTCAGGTATGATTACGACTTTTCAGACGACCTCTTCGGACGTCGTCTGAAAAATATGAATAACAAAATACTATCACAGGACACCAAAGCCATGAATACCAAACTCTTCTCAGCAGCGCTGCTCGCTGCCCTGACCCTTGCCGCCTGCGGCGGCGGCGCACCCGCGCAACCCAAAGGTCCGATCTCCGAAGACCGTACCACTGCGTTCAAATCCATGATGCCCGAGTTCTCCAGCATGGGCAAAATGGTAAAAGGCGAAGAGCCTTACGACGTGGAAAAATTCAAGCAGGCTGCGGCAACTTTTGCCGAAACCAGCAAAAAACCTTTCACCTTCTTCCAATCTGACGACAAAGGCAACGGCCGCGCCCTGCCTGCGGTTTGGTCTGATGCGGCCAAATTCAAAGCCGAAGAGGACAAATTCGCCGCTGCCGTTGAGAAACTGAACGCCGCCGCGCAAACCGGCAAGCTGGAAGAAATCAAAGCCGCTTACGGCGAAACCGGCGCAAGCTGCAAATCCTGCCACGACACCTTCCGCGCTCCGGAAGAATAAGCCGCTGCACTGACATACAAAAAGGTCGTCTGAAATCCGGTTTCAGACGACCTTTTTTTGATTTTTAATGATTGCCGTGCTTAATAATCGGTTTCAACGGCAATCCAGCCTGCGCGCAAACGCTTTCATGTTCCGTAAACGTCAAGTTTGACGGTTTGCCTGTCCGTTATCCTTGCTTTCACAAAAACGCTAAAAAGAAAACCCGTCGGATAATCGACGGGTTTTCGTATGGTGGCGGAGTAAGAGGGATTCGAACCCTCGATGCAGGTTGACCCCACATGCTTCCTTAGCAGGGAAGTGCCTTCAGCCTCTCAGCCATTACTCCTAAGGAAGTGCGTAATATACTGGTTTGGCTCGGACGTGTCAAGCCAGGCTTCAGGGTATTTTTTAACCGTATGAAATCATTTGTATAAAATATAAAGAAGCGTGAAATTGTAACCCGTATGCGGCGGCTGGTACAATTCATGCTTGGTTTCAGGATGTGATGAAAATGAATGATTTAATCGTATTGAACAAGCCTTATGGCGTGATTTGCCAGTTTTCGGCGCATGAAAAGTATGGGTGTTTAAAAGATTATGTGGCGCTGCCGGACTTTTATCCGGCGGGACGTTTGGATACGGACAGCGAGGGTTTGCTGCTGTTGACGAACGACGGGCGTTTGCAGGCGCGGATTGCGGATCCTAAGTTTAAGCTGGAGAAAACTTATTGGGCGCAGGTGGAAGGTTCGCCCGACGAAGCGAAGCTGGATATGCTGCGGCACGGGGTGGATTTGGGGGATTTTGTCACGCGTCCGGCAAAGGTCCGCGTGTTGGAAGCGGGCGAAGCGGATGTTTTGTGGCCGCGCGTGCCGCCTATCCGCGTGCGCAAGTCCGTGCCTGATTTTTGGGTGGAAATTCGGATTTCGGAAGGAAAAAACCGGCAAGTCAGGCGGATGACGGCTAAGGCGGGTTTTCCGTGCCTGCGTTTGGCCAGGGTGGCAATAGGTCGTCTGAACGTGTTTGATTTGGGCCTGCCGCTTGGTCAATGGACGTTTGCGCCGCATAAGCCTTGATGGATGGCTGTTTATTAAATTAATTGGCTGAAATTGATTGGCTGATAACGAAAAAGGTCGTCTGAAAACCCTGCAATACGGTTTTCAGACGACCTTTGTTATTGGATATTAATGATGCGTATGACCGATTTGGAAGGTCAGGGTGGTGTAGTTCGCCTGTTTTTGGCACACGCTTTGATCGGGGAAATCGGCTTTGTGTTCTACGCTGGCTTTCCAGAAGCCTTGACGCAGGGGGATGATGCTGACTTCGCCTTTGTCGTCCGTAGTATCGGAGAAGGCTTGGGCTTCGGTTTTGTGGGTTTTGCTGCGGTCGCTGGTGTCAAAACCGTCAAATGTGGCGGTAACGGTGGCGTTGGGCAGCGGCTCGCCGTTGAAAAGGACGCGGACTTTGAAGCGTTCGCCGACGTGGACGTTAGCGGGGTTGTCCAGCGGAACGATTTCCAGATGTTGTCCGACTTGCTTGGTGATGACGGCGGTGTCTGCGCTTTCGTGGCCGACGTTGACGATGTTTTTACCAAACATTCGGGTTTGTTCGCAATAGCTGGCGTCAGGCATTTCTTTGATGCTAGCTTGTTTCCAGCCTGCGCTGTTTTTAGACCAGAAGGTCGGTTGGTATTCGGCGGTAACGAGGTAGCTGCCGTCTTTGACAGGGAGTTTGCTGCGGTATTGGTAGTTGTACGTCCCTTTTTGAATCAGATTTTCTTTGCCTTTTTCGGTAATCAGCTGCATGGGCTTGCTGAAAATGTGCAGGCGGTCTTTGGCGATGGGTTCGAGTTCGGGGAACTCGCCGTAGCCCAATTCGGCTTGCAGGTATTCGCCGCCGTGTGTATGGGCGGTTTCGACCCAGACGCGGTGTGCTTGGGCGGTTGTGCTGAACAAGAGGGCGGATGCGATGAACAATGCGGTTTTTTTCATGGGTTCTCCAAATGTATCGGGTAGAAATTTGATTGGTTATAATATAACAATTTTATTTATAACAAAACGGTTTCATGAAAAAAAGGTCGTCTGAAAACAGGATTTCTGTTTTCAGACGACCTTTCGCTTAGCTGATGTTTAAGCGTTAACCGGCTTTAGAAGCAATCTGAGGTTTTCGTTTTTCACTTGCAACAGCAAATCGATATTGGGATGTTTGCCCGGATTGGCTTGCGCGTCGGCAACATGTTCGGCAAACCAATCCAAACCCTGTGCAGCGGCGGCGGCATCGAGTTTGCCGCCGAAATTCAATGCCAAAGCGTTGTAGAGTTTGAGCGAGCCTTGCTTGCCGGGCGCGTTGGGGATGTGATGGACGGCTTTGCCTTGTGCGTCGAGGATGTCGAGTCCGCTCAAATGACCGATGTCAGGCATGGCGGCGAGGTTGTCTTGGAAGCTCATGGGTGTCCTTTCTAACATGGGATTTTCAACGAAAAATACCTTGTATAGTGGATTAAATTTAAACCAGTACGGCGTTGCCTCGCCTTAGCTCAAA
>JVVZ01000224.1:0-461 GCA_001062585.1 Neisseria meningitidis | reverse complement strand
AAAAACGCTCGCGGCGTTTGTTCCATCTGCCTTGCGATAAAGGCTACCTGAAAATCCCTGCTGTTGATATTTCGGGCATTCTTTTTCAGACGGCCTGCAACGCCTGAATCTGCTGCAACCCGCTCCCTCACCCGTAGGGGAGGGCTGGGGAGAGGGCATTCTCCAAATCGCGGCAATCTTTCACAATACCCTAACCGCCCCAATACAAGCCTTGCGGTTTGTTGCCCTCTCTCTAACTCTCTCCCACGGGGAGAGAGGACGGGGTGGCTGTTGGGGTTAAGGGTTCTGCAAGGAAAACAAATTGTGCAGGCTGCTTTTTGACTTTTCAGCAAGCCGTAGCCCGTATGTAGGGTGTGTGCGGTAAGCACGCACGCGTTCTTCATTTTCCCTGCAATCCTAACCCACCACGTGCGTGCCTTGCGGCACACACCCTACCGACGGGTTCAAAGGTCGTCTGAAAA
>JVVZ01000223.1:0-11166 GCA_001062585.1 Neisseria meningitidis | reverse complement strand
TGAGCTAAGGCGAGGCAACGCCGTACTGGTTTAAAGTTAATCCACTATACACAACACTTTCCCGCCTATCTGCACACCTTTCCTGCTTTCAGACGACCTTTTGTCATTTTGTAAAGCAAGGATAAGAAAATTATGAAAGAATACCTGTTTGGCTTAATTGCCCTTGCTGCCTGATATGAAGAGGGTTACTCTTCTGCATAAATTTGATTTGATTACCCGGTCGGGGTTAAACGTAAAGGAACTATGATGAAAAAATACCTTATGCTATTTGCTCTTTTCGCTGCTGCCGGCGCTCAGGCAAAAGAATTTTTCCGTGTGACCGATCTGCCCGACGGCTGGCAGGCGCATATTTCTGTCGAGGGCTGCAAAGACAATCATTGCGGCGGCAAAGGCGCGGTGTTTTTGTATCACCCTAAGAAGGAAACCACAAATGTTTTTAAGAGTGACGACCTGATATTTGAACGCGGCGAAGGCAGCAAAATCTCTGCGGCAAAAAGCCCTTTGATTATGAAAGACTTTACCTTTGACGGACGCAAGGATATTGCCGTTGCGACCGGCAATAAAGGTCCTAAAGACTCTCCTACATACGACATCTACGAGCAAGGCGAGTATGGTGATTTTAGCCAAAGTTATTCACTGACTGAATTGACCAAGAATTACATGGGGATGTTCCGCGTTGACAACAAACAAAAAGCGCTGATTGTGACGAACGAAGTTGACTGCTGCACCCGTATCGAAGAACACTACCGTTACAACCACGATGAGTATAGTCTGGTGCCGTTCTACTCCCGTTCAGTCGATACCTCCGACGAGGACAAATTCGTGGTAACGGAAACCCGAACCGACCGTCGTGGCAACGAGAAAACCACTACCCGAACCTACACGCCCGCACAATGGCGGCGTCTGAATAAATAATCCGGCCAGACCGGATATGAATCCGCCACATGGCTGGCGGATGATGCGAACGCAAAGGTCGTCTGAAAACTTGAGATTCAGGTTTTCAGACGACCTTTATCATAGAAAAAAGCCCGCAAATCCCTTACAATACGCCCCTAAAATTTTGAAAGCACACAAGAATCATGGAAGCCGAAGTAATCAACCAGCTCAACAACACCCTGACCGATTTGGAAAAGCGCAGCGAAGACATCCGCGTCTATATGGATTATCAGGGCAAGAAGGACCGATTGGAAGAAGTCATCGGCCTTTCCGAAGACCCTGAGCTGTGGAACGACCCGAAACGCGCTCAAGAAATCGGCAAAGAGCGCAAAATCCTTGAAGGCATCGTGTTAACGCTCGACAACATTGCGACGGGCATCGAAGACAACCGAATGCTGATTGAAATGGCCGTCGAGGAAAACGACGAAGAAGGTTTCGCCGCCGTGCAGGAAGACGTGGCGGGACTGGAAAAACAGATGGCGGATTTAGAGTTCAAACGGATGTTCAACCAGCCCGCCGACCCGAACAACTGTTTTATCGACATCACCGCAGGCGCGGGCGGTACGGAAGCGGAAGACTGGGCGGGTATGCTGTTCCGCATGTACAGCCGCTACGCCGAACGCAAAGGCTTCAAAATCGAAATCCTTGAAGAAGACGACGGCGAAATCGCGGGCATCAACCGCGCCACCATCCGCGTGGAAGGCGAATACGCCTACGGTTTGCTGCGCACGGAAACCGGCGTTCACCGCCTGGTGCGCTACTCGCCATTTGACTCGAACAACAAACGCCATACGTCGTTCTCATCCGTGTTCGTCTATCCCGAAATCGACGATTCCATCGAAATCGAAATCAACCCTGCCGATTTGCGCATCGACACTTACCGCGCATCGGGCGCGGGCGGTCAGCACATCAACAAAACCGACTCCGCCGTGCGTATTACCCACGAGCCGACGGGGATTGTGGTTCAGTGTCAAAACGACCGTTCGCAACACGCCAACAAAGCCGCTGCGATGGAAATGTTGAAATCCAAACTGTATGAATTGGAAATGCGCAAGCGCAACGAAGAAAAACAGGCGTTGGAAGAAGGCAAGTCCGATGTGGGTTGGGGCAGCCAAATCCGCTCATACGTCTTGGACTCCTCGCGCATCAAAGACTTGCGCACAGGCTACGAAGTCGGCAACACCAAAGCCGTATTGGACGGCGATTTGGACGGCTTCATCGAAGCCAGCCTGAAACAGGGCGTGTAGACCTCAAAATATCAAAAGGTCGTCTGAAAACCAGAGATTTCTGGTTTTCAGACAACCTTTTTGTTTTCTCAGTTCGGTTTAGCCCGACTTATTTACATTTCTCTTTAGCCGCATTGACGGCGGCGGTCAGGCTTTTTTCGTTGACTTCGCCGGTGATGGTTTGTTTGTAGCCGCATTTCGGGGCTTCGACGACGGTGAACGGCAAGACGCCGACATTGTTGCCGTAAGACTTCATGAAATTGCGGCTGTCCGCGCCGGTATAACGCCAAACATGATAGCTGACAGGGGTTTGTTTCAGGAATTTGCCGATGTTGTCGGAAGTATCCAACGCGATACCGACCATATCGACGCTGCCTTTTTTCTGCGCTTTGTACCAAGCGGACATGGCGGGCATTTCCTTACGGCACGGGCCGCACCAGGTCGCCCACAGGTTCACCACGCGCACGGGGGCTTTGAGAGATTGCAGGCTTTGCGGTTTGTTGTCGTTCCAGCCCGCCAGCGGGTCGGCGGCAAACGCAGGGGCAGACAGGGCGGCGGTCATCAAAACAGAGGCAAGCAATAATTTTTTCATAAGTTCCATCCTTTGCATCAATCAGATGATGGCATTGTAACCCCTTTCAGCGTGCTGTCTATGGAGAAAATGAAGATGTTGGATTTTAGCGGTAAAAAATGACGATTATTGGGTGATAAGTTGAGGAAATCGCCAAGGCAGCCGATAATAAAGCCCATCAGCAAAATCTAAAAACATTGGAGAACCCTATGTCGTCTGAATTCACGCTCTACCACAATCCGCGTTGCAGCAAATCGCGCGCCGCTTTCGACCTGCTCGAAGCGCGCGGCATCAAAGCCGAAGTCGTCAAATACCTCGACACCCCGCCCGACTTGGCGACACTGAAAGACATTTTCGCCAAGCTGGGCTTGGAGTCCGTGCGCGGCATGATGCGCGTCAAAGACGACTTGTACAAAGAACTCGGCTTGGACAAGCCCGACCTCGACAACCAAGCCCTGCTCGAAGCCATTGCCGCCCACCCTGCCCTGCTCGAACGCCCCATCCTGACCACACGGGACAAAGCCGCCATCGGCAGACCGCTCGAAAACATCGAAGCCCTGCTGGATTAAAGCGCGGGAAGGCCGTCCCTACATGATTTCCCTGTTCCGCAGCCGCAACGGCTTGCGCTACTACCTCTTTCGCGGCATAGGCCTGAGTATCCTGCTGGTACTCGGCATATTCGGCGAGGGCGCATGGCAGGTGTACCACACCGGCTCGCAGCCCCTGCCCGGTCATGTCCGTGCCGATGCCGCCCTCGTGCTAGGTGCCGCCGCGTGGGACAAACGGCCCTCGCCCATCTTCCGCGAACGCATCAACCACGCCATCACCCTCTACCAAAGCCACCGCGTCGAAAAAATCGTTTTTACCGGCGGAACACCCAAAAAAGGCTACATGACCGAAGCCGAAGTCGGTCGGCGCTACGCCCTCAAACAAGGCATACCCGCGCACAACATCCTCTTTGAAAACACCTCGCGCAACACCTACGAAAACATCCGCAACATCCGCCCGATATTGCGCGCCGAGGGCATCGGAAGCATCATCATCGTCAGCGACCCCTACCACCTCGCCCGCGCCCTCGAAATCGCCTCCGACCTCGACATCGAAGCCTACATCTCCGCCACGCCGACCACGCGGTTCGACCAAAGCAAAGAAAAAAACAAATTCCTGCTCCAAGAAAGCTACGCCCTCTTCCTCTACCGCATCGGCAAATGGAGTGAAAACTTTTGGGACTGGCTGACGATGAGTAAAACAGAAGACGAATAAAGGAAAAAAGGTCGTCTGAAAACCGAATTTTCAGGTTTCAGACGACCTTTCATTGTCCGATTCCGTCTAAAAACAGTAAAATACCCGTTTTAAAAGATTCTGGAGCCATCATGACCGTCAAAACCCGTTTCGCCCCCAGCCCCACCGGCTACCTGCACATCGGCGGCGTGCGCACCGCCTTGTTTTCATGGGCGTTTGCCCGCCATCACAAAGGCGAGTTCTTATTGCGTATCGAAGACACCGACTTGGCGCGTTCTACCGCCGAATCCGTCAACATCATCCTCGACGGCATGAAATGGGTCGGTCTCGATTACGACAACGCCGACAACGTCGTGTACCAAACCCGCCGCTTCGACCGCTATAAAGAAGTCATCGCCGAACTCTTGGAAAAAGGTGCCGCCTACTACTGCTATTGCAGCAAAGAAGAGCTGGAAGCCATGCGTGAGAAAGCCGAAAAAGAAGGCACGGCGACTTATGACCGCCGCTGGCGCCCCGAAGCAGGCAAAACCCTGCCCGAAATCCCTGCCGACGTGCAACCCGTCGTCCGCTTCAAAACGCCTTTAGACGGCGTTACCAAGTGGACGGATTTGGTCAAAGGCGAAATCTCTATCCCCAATGAAGCACTTGACGACCTGATTATCGCCCGCGCCGACGGTACGCCGACCTACAACTTCTGCGTCGTCGTGGACGACTACGACATGGGCGTTACCCACGTTATCCGCGGTGACGACCATGTGAACAACACCCCGAAACAAATCAACATCTTAAAAGCCATCGGCGCGAACCTGCCCGAATACGGCCACCTGCCCATGATTCTCAACGAACAAGGCAAAAAAATCTCCAAACGCAGCGGCGATACCGTCGCCATCACCGATTTCGGCGCGATGGGCATCCTGCCCGAAGCCATGCTCAACTATCTGGCGCGTTTGGGCTGGGCGCACGGCGACGACGAATTTTTCACGATGGAACAATTCATCGAATGGTTTGATTTGAAAGACGTTTCCCCGTCTCCAAGCCGCATGGACTTGAAAAAGCTCTACTGGATAAACGGCGAACACATCAAAATCACGCCCAACGAGAAACTTGCCGAACTCGTCAAACCCCGCCTCGCCCTGCGCGACATTTACGACACGGCAAAACCCGCGTTGGAAGACGTGTTGGCATTGGTCAAAGACCGCGCACAAGACCTGAACACCCTCGCCGACGAGTGCCTCTACTTCTACGTCAAACAAACGCCCGCCGAAGCGGACGTGCAGAAACATTGGGACGACGAAGCCGCCGCCCGTATGCTGCGCTTCGCCGAACGCCTCGAAGGGCTGGAAGACTGGAACGCCGAAGCCATCCACGACCTGTTCAAACCCTTCTGCGACGAAGAAGGCATCAAAATGGGCAAACTCGGCATGCCCCTGCGCCTCGCCGTCTGCGGCACGGCGAAAACCCCCAGCGTCGATGCCGTGTTGGCATTAATCGGCAAGGAAGAAGTGTTGAAACGGATACGTTCTTAAAACGTTGAAAAGGTCGTCTGAAAATTTTCAGACGACCTTTTTTAGTTTCTCAGAAACTTATTCTTCGCTTTGATTTTTATCTTTTTTGCGCCATAAGCCTTTAAACAGCGCGCCTGCCCCAATCACGCCGACAGCAATCAATTTGCCGAATTTGGCGAGCAATGCGCCTGCAAGAGCCAACAAGCCCAGTTTTTTCGCAGCCAATCCGCCGACTAAGGCAGCCAATCCGTATTCCGCCACTTTGTCGGTCGCGGCATTGAAATCGCTGTAACGCTTGCCTTCGTTGAATTCGATATTGCCCAATAATTCCCGTGCGATAGGTTTGTATTGGTCTACGCTGTTCAAATCGGTGACCATGGTCAGTTGGATAAAGCCTTCGCGGCCGAGCTGGTAAGTGTTGTAGTTGATGGCAGGATTTTGGTCGGGTTTGTTTTTCTCCCAAACGTCAATCGACCAAATCAGGCGATGGGTAGCCGCATCATATTGCGGTTTTTCCACCCAGCCGCGCGTTTCCAATTCAGGCAGGTTGCGGGCGGCACGTTCTTTGTTTTGCTCCTCAGAACCTTCTTTCAGCTGCTTGAGCATGCCTTCGACATCCCATTCTTTGGCATCGTCGTCTTTGATGTAACCTGAATCATTGAAATTCAAATCGACCCACCAAGGGGCTGCGCTGTCTTTATTTTTTTGCTCCGGAATAATCAGCCCGTAGCGGTCGGGATTTGTGCCATTACCCCATTCTTCCATCAAGCTATTGGCGGCATCTTTTTTAATAAAGACCATTTTGGCGGGCAGTTTCAGTTTTGCCTGGTTGCCCAAGTCGATAACTGCCGGGCCGGTGATTGTTTGTTTGGCGATCTCGTCCTCTGAAACAGTTGAAGCGTTTTTCGAGTTTGGCGCAGATGCTTCGACGGCTGAAGCAGTATCCGGTTTGGCGGCATACGCAGGCAAGGTTTGGAGGGATAACAAGGCTGCCAAAACAGCGCAGGCAAGACGGTTGCTTTTCATCATGGGGTTTCCATAAAAATGAGTTAAAAAATGCGGACAGCCGAAACACCATACGCTCCGGCGTGACCCAAGAAGGAAGTTTGCAATAATCAAACCACGTTTGCATATTAATATGCCTATGATTTGAAAAAAATGCGGATAAAATTTCCGATTGGTCGCAATTTGTTACCCAAAGGTACAGACAGTGGCGTTTTATAGTGGATTATCAGGGCAACAAACCACATGGTTCAAATATTTCATGCAGCATGACGCCGCAACGTTCCCATCAAGCAAAAAGGTCGTCTGAAAACCGGAAATCCCCATTTTCAGACGACCTTTTCATGTTTCAGCCCCTATCAAGCGTCGATATTTTGCGCAATCAGGGCGTTGTTTTCGATGAAGGCGCGGCGCGGTTCGACTTCGTCGCCCATCAGGGTAACGAATACTTCATCGGCGGCGATGGCGTCTTCGATGCGCACTTTCAACAAACGGCGCACGGCGGGATCCATCGTGGTTTCCCAAAGCTGCTCGGGGTTCATCTCGCCCAAACCTTTGTATCGCTGGATGGACATGCCTTTTTGGGCGTTTTGGAGCAGGATGTTCAGCGCGGTTTCAAAGCTGTCCACGTCGTACTCGTTCTCGCCTTTATAAAGCTTGGCACCCTCGCCGACCAAGCCTTTGAGCGCGGCGGCGGTTTGGGTGAGGGTTTGGTAGGCTTTGCTGTTGAGGAACTTGGGTTCGATGTAGCTGACCATGACGTTGCCGTGCAGCTTGCGGGTGATTTTGATGAAGCGGTTGCCTTCGTGTCCTTCGATGCGTTCGAGGGCGACTTCTTTTTCGTCGAGCAGACCGGAAAGTTCGGCAACTGCTTTATTGGCGTTTTCAGACGACGTCAAATCGATGGGCGACGCGTGCAGCATGGCGCGCAGGACGAGTTCGTCCACGAAGCGGCTTTCCTGTTCGATAACGGTTTTCGCCAACAGGAATTGTTTGGCGGTATCGGCAAGTTCTGCGCCTTCGATGGTGCGGCCGTCTGAAACGATTTTGGCTTTTTCCAAGGCGAGACCGAGCAGCCATTGGTCTTTTTCCAGTTCGTCTTTGAGGTAACGCTCTTGCTTGCCGTATTTGGCTTTGTAGAGCGGCGGCTGGGCGATGTAGATGTAGCCGCGCTCGACCAGCTCGGGCATTTGGCGGTAGAAGAAGGTCAGGAGCAGGGTGCGGATGTGCGCGCCGTCCACGTCGGCATCGGTCATGATGATGATGCGGTGATAACGCAGTTTTTCGGGGTTGAACTCTTCTTTGCCGATGCCTGCGCCCAGCGCGGTAATCAGGGTGGCGACCTCTTGGCTGGCGAGCATTTTTTCAAAACGGGCTTTTTCAACGTTCAAGATTTTGCCTTTGAGCGGCAAAATGGCTTGGAATTTACGGTCGCGGCCTTGTTTGGCAGAACCGCCTGCGGAATCGCCCTCGACCAGATAAAGTTCTGACAAGGCAGGGTCTTTTTCTTGGCAGTCGGCGAGTTTGCCGGGTAGCCCCAAGCCGTCCATCACGCCTTTGCGGCGGGTGATTTCGCGGGCTTTGCGGGCGGCTTCGCGCGCACGGGCGGCATCGACGATTTTGCTGGTGATGATTTTGGCTTCGTTCGGATTTTCTTCGAGGAAGTCGGTCAAGGCTTGGTTGATGACTTCGTTGACGACGGGGCCGATTTCGCTGGAAACCAGTTTGTCTTTGGTTTGAGACGAGAATTTCGGATCGGGCAGTTTGACGGACAACACGCAGGTCAAACCTTCGCGCATATCGTCGCCGGCGGTTTCAACTTTGGCTTTTTTGGCGACTTCGTTGGCTTCAATGTAGCTGTTGATGGTGCGCGTCATCACTTGGCGCAATGCGGTTAAGTGCGTACCGCCGTCGCGCTGTGGGATGTTGTTGGTGAAGCACTGCACGCTTTCCTGATAGCTGTCGTTCCACTGCATCGCACATTCGACGCTCATGCCGTCTTTTTCACCGAACGCGTAGAAGATTTTTTCGTGCAACGGCGTTTTTTTGCGGTTCATGTATTGCACGAAACCTGCCACGCCGCCGGAAAGGGCGAAGCTTTCGTGTTTGCCGTCGCGCTCGTCAATCAATTCGATGTCCACGCCGTTGTTCAGGAAGGAAAGTTCGCGGATGCGTTTGGCGAGGATGTCGAAGCTGTATTCGACGTTGCCGAAGGTTTCCGCGCTGGCGAGGAAGCGCACGGTCGTGCCTTTTTTGTCGGAATCGCCGACAACTTTCAACGGCTCTTCGGTTTCGCCGCGCACGAAGCGGACGAAGTGTTCCTTGCCGTCGCGGTAGATGGTCAGCGTTACCCAATCGGACAGTGCGTTGACGACGGACACGCCCACGCCGTGCAGGCCGCCGGAGATTTTGTAGCTGTTGTTGTCGAACTTGCCGCCCGCGTGCAATACGGTCATGATGACTTCGGCGGCGGAGCGTCCTTCTTTCGGGTGGATGCCGGTGGGCATACCGCGCCCGTTGTCGGCCACGCTGACGGAATTGTCGGCATGGATGGTTACGGTGATTTTGTCGCAATGTCCCGCCAGTGCTTCGTCGATGGCGTTGTCCAATACTTCGAACACCATGTGGTGCAGGCCGCTGCCGTCCTGCGTGTCGCCGATATACATACCGGGGCGTTTGCGTACCGCTTCCAAGCCTTCCAGCACTTGTATGCTGTCGGCGCCGTATTCTTCGTGTTTTTGGTCAGTCATGGTCTTTATCTGTAAGATTTTTTTAAAAGAATTTCTGCTGAGGTCGTCTGAACGACAGTTGGGCGCGCCACCCGGACGGTCAAGCTGTCCGACGGACGGAAATAGACCGCCATTATACCTGATTCTGCTGGAAAATTCAGCAGCTTAGCACGTTTGCGGCGAGCTTCGGGACGGCAAATTGCCGTTATCAAACTGCATCGTCTTCAGTCTGCTTCGGTTTGTCCGCCGTTCCATCTGGGCACGCCCTCGGTCTCGATGCCGAACATGTCCAAAGCATGTGCCACACTGTGGGTAATGATGTCGTCAATGGTTTGCGGCTGCTGATACATGGCAGGGATGGGCGGGAAAATAATGCCGCCCATTTCGGTCACTCGGCGCATGTTTTCAATATGGGCAAGGTTTAACGGCGCTTCACGCACCATCAACACCAACCGCCGGCGTTCTTTCAAAACCACATCGGCAGCGCGTGTCAAAAGATTGTCGCCGAATCCGTGTGCGACGGATGCCAGCGTCCGCATGGAGCAAGGCGCAATCAACATCCCGTCCGTTTTAAACGAGCCGCTGGCAATGCGTTCGCCGATGTGGTTGACGGAATACACGACGTCGGCGAGCGCATAGACTTCTTCTTTTGTGTAGCCCGTTTCCAAAGCGCGTGTCATTTCCGCACCTTTGGAAACCACCAAATGCGTTTCGACGTCGTGTGCACGCAAAAGCTGTAAGGCTTTGACACCATATTGGAAACCGCTGGCACCGCTGATGCCGATAATCAGGCGTCGGGTCATAAATAATCTTTCTGTGGGTCGTCTGAAAAATAACCGAGGGGGTTCATTATAGTAAAAATCGCCACTTGGAATAACACAGCAATACAAATTGTCGGCGCTTGTGAATATCCGATAGAATACTGTTTTTTCATCCTTAGGGTCGTCTGAAAGGGACACGATATGGCAAAAGCAAAAGGCGGTTTGGGCCGCGGTTTAGATTCCCTGATTTCCAACGGCGTGGACAACAGCAGCAGCGACCGCCTGACTACCGTCGCCATCAACGACATCCAACCCGGCCGCTATCAGGCGCGGGTACAGATGGACGACGAAGCCTTGCAGGAGCTGGCGGATTCGATTAAAGCGCAAGGCGTTATCCAGCCGGTCATCGTGCGCGAACACGGCCTGTCCCAATACGAATTGATCGCCGGCGAACGCCGCTGGCGCGCATCCCAACTCGCCGGACTGACCGAGATTCCGGTCGTCATCAAAACCATCAGCGACGAGACTGCGCTGGCAATGGGTTTGATTGAAAACCTGCAACGCGAAAACTTAAACCCGATTGAAGAAGCGCAAGGTTTGAAACGCCTCGCCGACGAGTTCGGACTGACTCATGAAACCATCGCCAAGGCGGTCGGCAAAAGCCGCAGCGCCATTTCCAACAGCCTGCGCCTGTTGAGCCTGCCCGAACCCGTCCAAGAAATGCTCTACCACCGCCATCTTGAGATGGGACACGCCCGCGCCCTGCTGACCCTGCCCGTGGTCGAGCAGCTTGAATTGGCGCAAAAAGCGGTAAAAAACGGTTGGTCGGTACGCGAAGTCGAACGCCGCAGCCAAGCCGCCCATCAGGCAAAACAGGAAATCAAAAAAACCATCAGCCCCGATATACGTCGTCTGAACGACGTTTTGACCGAAAGACTGGGTGTTAATGCGGAAGTCAAAACTACCAATCACAAAAAAGGCAAAATCGTCCTCCACTTCGATACGCCGGAAACATTTGAGTATCTGCTGAAACAGTTGGGCATCGATTATCAGGCATAAGACAACAATCAGATATCGACCAAAAGCTTTTTCAACCGCTTTTCAAGCCGGATTTTGCATGATGCGAAACCCGGCTTTTTCAATATATAGTGGATTAACTTTAAACCAGTACGGCGTTGCCTCGCCTTAGCTCAA
>JVVZ01000222.1:0-450 GCA_001062585.1 Neisseria meningitidis | reverse complement strand
CATGGGTTAAGGCGGAACACAATAATAAGAGGGAAGCTAAGTAACGCATTTTTACCATTTCTTTGAGTTTTCAGACGACCTTTTCGAGCGATATTTATAGCGCAGCATTCCATAAATAGCGGCGCTGGAATTTGCCGTCCTTAAATATAAAGCAGACATCGAAACTACCGGCTCCCGAACTTTGTCTGCCGAACAGATAAAGCGTCTTGTCGGTGTGGCGGTAATAGGCTTCCCAGCGTTGATATACATTGCTGCCGCGTGCGGTGGCGGCAAAATCGGGCGAGAACAGTCCTTGCAGTTCGGCAGCGGGAACCGTTTGACTATTCAGCGTGATACGTTCAAGCGCGAACACGCTTTGGGGAATGTCGTAGTCTGTACCATAGAAAGGTTTACCTCGATAGAGCCGCGCGGTGTATTTGTCTTTGCTGATACCCGAGAAATCACTGCGTT
>JVVZ01000221.1:0-1167 GCA_001062585.1 Neisseria meningitidis | reverse complement strand
TTGAGCTAAGGCGAGGCAACGCCGTACTGGTTTAAAGTTAATCCACTATATTTTGAGTCTGACTGGTTTGAGGCGGTAAGGTTCAGATGGTGAGTATATACAAAGGTCGTCTGAAAAACGAGTTGACACCGATAAGCTGGTGTTTTTCGTTTTAGCGAAACTCGCTACGCTCGTTTTCAGACGACCTTTTAGGTTTTTTTATTAGGATTGGGTGCGTCAAAGCACTAAAAGATACAGCCAGTAGGCAAAGCCGCCCAATGCTGCGCCTGCGGGCAGGTCAATCAGGTAGTGCTGTTTGGTAAAGATGCAGGACAGGGCAATCAATACGGGAAAGAGGAACGCGGCGGCACCCAAAGTCGGCAGCGCGTGCAGGGCGGTCAGCATGGCGACGGAAACGTGCATACTGGGGAAGCAGTTGCTGGCTTGGTCGAATTTTTGAACAAACTGTAAAAACCATTCGGACGGTGTTTTACCGGTATTGATGCTGCGCCAATGCGGCGGGGTGGAAACGGGAAACAGCCAGAAAAACAGCATTTGCATAAACAGCAACATCAGGAAGCTGAACGCCATCATGTTGAAATGGCGGTGGTCGGTGGCGATGATGTTGAGGTAGAGGATGGCGGGGTAGTAAAGAAAGCTGTATATCCACGACCAACGCGGGCGGAAAGGGATTTTTTCGTCTATCGGGGAATTCCAAACAATCTCTTTGCGCAAAGGGTGGCGCTGGGTATAAAAGTAAACTGATAAGCGCCGATAATCATCACGCCGCTCAATATCAGATTGACGAAATAGTCTTGAAAGTTCATGTGTGTGTTCCTAGAGGGGCTGTCAACATTCAATAGTTTTCGTGTCTTTTTATCCTCAAAGCGGAAGATTCAAGGTGTCCAACCTTGTTGCAGTTTCCGCCTTGAATCTTCCGCTTTGTGAACAAAAATCCACTGGGGAAATTAAATGTTGACAGCCCCTAAAAAGATGGATTTTATTGAAATTGGAAAGGTTGTTTTAAAGAACATCATCATACATGTCTTTTGAAATATGTGAAATCAATCTGATTTGATTTGGGTAAATATGCAGCCAGTTAAATAGAAAATGTCTGATTTTTACTTTTCATCCAATATATAGTGGATTAAATTTAAATCAGGACAAGGCGACGAAGCCGCAGACAGT
>JVVZ01000220.1:0-9719 GCA_001062585.1 Neisseria meningitidis | reverse complement strand
ATTACCGTTCCCGCCTATTTCGACGATGCCCAACGCCAAGCCACTAAAGATGCCGCGCGTTTGGCGGGCTTGAACGTATTGCGCCTCCTTAACGAGCCGACCGCCGCCGCGATTGCCTACGGACTGGACAACGCCTCCGAAGGCACGTTTGTCGTTTACGACTTGGGCGGCGGTACGTTCGACGTATCCGTATTGCAACTGACCAAAGGGCTGTTTGAAGTCAAAGCCACCGGCGGCAACAGCGCATTGGGCGGCGATGATTTCGACCACCGCCTGTTCTGCCACCTGCTCGAACAAAACGACCTTTCCAAACTCAACGAGCGCGACAGCCAGCTTCTGCTTTCCCTTGTCCGCGCCGCCAAAGAACAACTGACCGGCCAAACCGAAGCCGTCGTCGAAGCCACGCTTTCAGACGGCCGCAAAATCCATACCGTCATTACCCGCCAAGAATTTCACCACCTGACGCAAAATCTGGTGCAAAAAACCATCGAACCCGTCAAACAGGCTTTGAAAGACGCAGGCGTAACTAAGGCAGATGTCAAAGGCGTGATTATGGTCGGCGGCTCCACCCGTATGCTGCACGTCCAACAAGCGGTCGCCACCTTCTTCGGACAAACTCCGCTGAACAACCTCAACCCCGACGAAGTCGTCGCGCTCGGCGCCGCCATACAGGCGAACGTCCTTGCCGGCAACAAAACCGACGGCGAATGGCTGCTGCTGGACGTTACCCCCTTGTCGCTCGGTTTGGAGACCTACGGCGGACTCGCCGAAAAAATCATCCCGCGCAATTCCACCATCCCCACCGCGCGCGCGCAGGACTTTACTACCTTCAAAGACGGTCAAACCGCCATGACGATACACGTCGTACAAGGCGAGCGCGAACTCGTTTCCGACTGCCGCAGCCTTGCCAAATTCACCCTGCGCGGCATTCCGCCCATGACCGCAGGCGCGGCGCGCATCCGCGTTACCTTCCAAGTTGACGCCGACGGCTTGCTGTCCGTTTCCGCCCAAGAACAAAGCACCGGCGTACAGGCGCAAATCGAAGTCAAACCTTCCTACGGCTTGGACGACGACACCATCACCCAAATACTCAAAGACAGCATGAGCAACGCTGCCGAAGACATGGCGGCACGCGCCCGCGCCGAAGCCGTGGTCGAAGCCGAAAGCCTGACCGACGCCGTCAACGCCGCCCTTGAGTTGGATAGCGATTTGCTGGATGCCGAAGAGCTTGCACAAATCCAGCGAGACATCGCCGATTTGCAAGGTCGTCTGAAAGACGGCAACGCCGAAGACATCCGCGCCGCCGTCGCCAAACTCAGCCGCAGCACCGACAACTTCGCCGCCAAACGCATGAACCGCAACATCCAACGAGCGCTGACAGGGCAAAGTGTGGACGATATTTGACGGCAAACGGTTTCAGACGACCTCGAAGGATACAAAGGTCGTCTGAAAAAATTTAAACACTATTTTTCAGACGACCCCATCCCATGCAAAACCCCTCCATCCCCCAAGACTGGAACGTCTATTTCAGCCGCATTGGCGACGCCCCCGCCGCCTTACGCATCAACCTTGCCTTAATCGAAGTCGCGCCGCTGGCAGAGTATCCGCAGCATGTGCGCGTCAGTATGAAATTGGAACAAACCAACGAACACGGCTTCCCGACGCCCGAAGAAAGCGAAGCGGTTTACGACATCGAAGACCAAATCGACCGACTGGCGGGCAACGACAACATTCCCGCAGGCATAGTCACCACAAACGGCGCGGCAAATTGGCATTTTTACAGCCGCGATGCCGAAACCTTCGCCCAAGCCTGCCATACCTTGCTGATACAAAACGACCGCGTTTGCGACATCACAATCAGCGAAGATGCCGAATGGTCGTTTTATCAAGAATTCCTGTATCCGGACAGCTACGAGTTGCAAGCCATCCGCAACGAGCAGGTTTTACGCCGTTTCCGACAAGACGGCGACCGCCTCGATAAGCCCCGCCCCATCGACCACTGGCTGTTTTTCCACACCGAAGCAGACCTGAACGCCGCAGCCGCCAAAGTCGGCACATTAGGCTATACCGTCAGCGACAGCGGCCGCATCGAGCAGGAAGAAGACCACCCGAGCTACCGCCTGCAACTTTCCAAAAACGCCCCGCTTACCGACATCGACAACGACACATGGGAGTTGATTGATATCGCCCAAGAAAACAACGGCGACTACGACGGCTGGGGCAGCATATTAGTCCAATAAAGCATCAGGTCGTCTGAAAACACACCGGCAGTCCCGTTCAGACGACCCGCATCCACTTTGACCTTAGGAGAATCCCATGAGCGAATCCATTGTTTACGGCATCGATCAGGAAAATGAACTCATGAACCGCGCCTTCGAACAGGCACGTTCCACATTCAAATATTTCTGGCGCGAGCTGTATTGGGAAAACCGCCGCATCATACCCGCCTTGGATTTTGCCATGGTCAAAGTGCCTTTTTTCCAAGACAGCGAAGACGGCGAAATTTGTGAACATATGTGGATAAACGACATCTACTTCGACGGCCTCCACATTTACGGCACGCTGGTCAACGAACCCAACGACCTGACCAATGTAGAACAAGGCGAAAGCGTTTGCGTTCCGGTTGACGATATCAGCGACTGGATGTTCCTGTGTAACGGCATCCCCTACGGCGGCTTCACCGTACAGGCAGTCCGCATCCAAATGACGCCGCAAGAGCGCGCAGAACACGATGCCGCATGGGGAATCGACTTTGGCGATCCCGAAGAAGTCTTGCTGGTTTACGAAGAAAAAGAACACCCAGAAAATCTGGACGAACATCCGATGTGCCGAAACTGTCTGGACGACTTCCGCCAACAGCTGGCACAAAACCCGGATTACCTGCGCGAGCAAGACGAAGACGGCTACACACCGCTCCATCACGAAGCTATCGCAGGCAACGCACCCCTGGTCAAAGCCATGCTCGAATTGGGTGCAGACCCGGCCGCCACCACGCAAGCAGGACTGACCGCCCTAGACTTTGCCCGCCTTATGGACTGGCAAAACGTCATCGAGATACTCGAACCACGCCACTAAACCATAGGTCGTCTGAAAAAAAGAAAAGAAAAATGTCCGATCGATTTCGACTAATCATACCGACAATACTGAAATTCATTTGGGCCCTTGTTTGGCGGCTGACCGTCTCTATTTCAGTCGGAAAGACCGTATCTCATTTTTTACCACCCGAACACGAAACTTACACCCAAGGCAGCAAAATAAACGCCTTGTTTCAAATCGCCGTTCGCCCAACTGATGACAGTAGTTGTGCAGTGAAACCATGGAATGAGTTCAATGCCGAGCAGGATAAAGTGTGTACGTACCGCCCTGATCAAAATGATTGCTACGTAAATTCGAAAATCACTTGCAATGTAAAACGTATCAGTACCGAAGAATACGAACTCATTTATACTGACCCCTTCTTCACAGAGGAAAGAACCAGTCATTACCGTATAACTGAAGGTCGTGTAGAACCCTTGTCTTTTACCTTCGACTCATCCTCACGCAGATGTGAAGCAGGACTACTAGCTGGCATCTTCACCCTTCTTCTGACTTTAGTACCGCTACTTTACTGCCCGTGGCGACGCCGTAGAAAAATTCAGGCGGCAGCCAAGAAAGCAAGAATGACCGAACAACATAAAGACTGACCACACTCAGCGTCGCACACCTCCTTGACCGACAAAACGTCATCAAGATATTTGAACCACCCGACTAAACAAAAGGTCGTCTGAAAACCAAGATACAATTTCAGACAACCTCCAACCCACCAAACATGAGACTCTGGCACCAAACCCTCATCCCCCTGCTCCCCCGCGCCCAACTTTTAGGGCAACACCGCGAATGCGCCGCCTTACGCGGAGCAGGCTGGGGCAGGCCGCACGCGACGGTAAACTACGTCTTCACCCATACGCCTGACAAACTCTATCTGTATCACGCGCTGATTATGGAAGAAATGGAAAAACGCGGCTACAAACCCGACCCATTGTGGAAAGACCCGCTGTACCGCGGCAAAGCGGTTGTCCCTTATCCCGCACACGATATCGAAGCCGCCGATTCGCCGATTTACCCCGAACACGATGATGCTTATCTGGACGAATGTCTGGAAAATTTAAAAAACAAAGGCATCGTGTTATAAACGGTTTCAGACGCCCCTTCATCACAAAAGGTCGTCTGAAAATTACCCACAAACCCTATCCACTCATTACAAGAGACAATAAAAATGCCCAAAATCACCGTACTCCCACACGCCGTATTATGTCCCGAAGGCGCAGTCATCGAAGACGCACCCGAAGGCAAAACCGTCCTTGACGTGCTGCTCGACCACGACATCGAAGTCGATCACGCCTGTGAAAAATCTTGCGCCTGCACCACTTGCCACGTCATCATCCGCAAAGGCTTCGACAGCTTGGAAGAGCCGAGCGAGCTGGAAGAAGACCTGCTCGACCAGGCATGGGGCTTGGAAGCCGACTCGCGCCTGAGCTGTCAGGCGGTGGTTGCCGACGAAGACTTGGTGGTGGAAATCCCCAAATACACCATCAACCACGCACGCGAAGATCACTGATGCAAAGAGGTCGTCTGAAACGGATACAGCAATGTTCAAGACGACCCCTGCCAAATTTTGAGCAAACAAAAAGTCATCTGAAACTGCCTTACCGACCGTTTTCAGACGACCTTCCATCAAATCGCTGCCAAATCGTTTATTTGGAACGTGGAACGACAAACCTTAAGCGCGATACTTTCATCGAAGCGACGGTTTGCGCAACAGGGTAATTTTCCACTCTGCCTTTGGCGTTCAGCATACTGAGGCTGCTGCCATGACGGGTAATGATGCTCTTAGGTTCGGGCTTCGGTGCCGGTTCGTTTTTTGTTGCGGTTGTGACGGATTTCGGCGGTTCGGGTACATATCCCGCCAAGCCGAAGCGTTTGATGATTTCGTTTGCGGCATCCATATAACGTTGTTTTGCTTCTTCGTTTTCCACCACCATATCGTCAAGCGCCACAGACACGTCGTTGCCGCAGCCGACAATGCGTTCCGCAATACGCGAATACACCATCCAGCGTTTCAAACGCAAAGCGCCCGCATCTTCGTCCGGCGCAGCGGTATCCAAAGCAATCATGCCGTAACGCTTGCCATAACGGAGGCGCAGCGAAAGCCGCTTCAGCCCCTCACTATCGTCCAGCATCTGATAAAGCTCGCGGATAAGCAGCAGCAGGCGGTCGAACACCCCCGCTTTGGCAAGATAATTAGGATCATCGGAGGCGAGCGCGTAAATAAGTTTGGATAATTTGGCATTGAGTGCGTTGTTCATCGATTTTCCTGTTATTCATACTATAATGGATTTCTTTAAGAACCATTCCAAATGATTTGGTTGCATGACAAAGTGTAAATTTTCCTTAGTGAAAGTCAGAAAAATGTATTAACGTACGCCTTGAAAATATTACATAGGAAAATACCATATGCGATTTCGGACACATTGATCATTGCCGACACGAATTTTCCCCAAAGCATTAAAACCTAAACAAGCCATCCCGAATCAAACCATTCGGACACTCCAAAAGGAACGACATCATGAAATGGACAGACACCCAACGCATCGCTGAGGAACTCTACGACCTGCACGGCGACAGCATCGACCCGAAAACCGTTCGCTTCACCCAACTGCGCGACCTGATTATGGCACTTCCCGACTTCGACGACGATCCCGCACGCTGCGGCGAACGCATCCTCGAAGCCGTACAACAGGCATGGATTGAAGAAGCTGAGTGAGGCAACATCATTTGCAAGCTAAAAACCAAGACGTCGTCTGAAAATTTTTCAGACGACGTTTGAATGGGTTGATAGCCAACTCAAGCACAAAACATCTTATTGCTTTTGCTTTACCAACAAGAATACCAAGCATTGAAATTCATTTAATTTCAAGATATTCCCACATATCTGAATATGTATTTTCTCCCCGGCTTGCCCTCATATGAATAGAGGCAAGCATAATGGCAGTCACATTAAAATAATTCATAAACTTTCTGAAAATTTTGAATTTGACTCATACACAAGGCAAATTTATCATACAAGCCTGAAAACGTTTAAAAAAGACAACCGAGGTACACAGCCAATGAGTTACGCAAAAGAAATCAATGCGTTAAACAACAGCCTTTCCGATTTGAAAGGCGACATCAACGTTTCGTTCGAATTTTTCCCGCCGAAAAACGAACAAATGGAAACCATGCTGTGGGACTCCATCCATCGCCTGCAAACCCTTCATCCCAAATTCGTTTCCGTAACTTACGGCGCAAACTCCGGCGAACGCGACCGTACGCACAGCATCGTCAAACGCATCCAACAGGAAACCGGCTTGGAAGCCGCGCCGCACCTGACCGGCATCGACGCCTCGCCCGACGAATTGCGCCAAATCGCCAAAGACTATTGGGACAGCGGCATCCGCCGTATTGTCGCCCTGCGCGGCGACGAGCCGCCCGGTTATGAGAAAAAACCGTTTTACGCCGAAGACCTGGTCAAACTCCTGCGCTCCGTCGCCGACTTCGACATCTCCGTAGCGGCATACCCTGAAGTGCATCCCGAAGCGAAATCCGCACAAGCCGACCTGATTAATCTGAAGCGCAAAATCGATGCAGGTGCAAACCATGTCATTACCCAATTCTTCTTCGACGTAGAACGCTACCTGCGCTTCCGCGACCGCTGCGTGATGTTGGGCATCGACGTCGAAATCGTTCCCGGCATCCTGCCTGTTACCAACTTCAAGCAGCTCGGCAAAATGGCGCAAGTAACCAACGTCAAAATCCCGAAATGGCTGTCGCAAATGTATGAAGGTTTGGACGACGACCAAGGCACACGCAATCTGGTGGCGGCAAGTATCGCCATCGACATGGTCAAAGTCCTGTCCCGCGAAGGCGTGAAAGATTTCCACTTCTACACGCTCAACCGCAGCGAGCTGACTTACGCCATCTGCCATATTTTAGGCGTGCGTCCTTAAAGCCGAAAACGGTTTCAGACGACCTCAGGGGTCGTCTGAAAAACAAAACGCCGCCCCATCCACCCTATTCTGATTTACAATACCGACCGATTCGGATTGAACCGGTCCTTACAAAATCCAACTGGAGAGTTCAACATGACAACATTACATTTCTCAGGCTTCCCGCGTGTCGGCGCCTTCCGTGAATTGAAATTCGCCCAAGAAAAATACTGGCGCAAAGAAATCAGCGAACAAGAGCTGCTCGACGTCGCCAAAGACCTGCGCGAGAAAAACTGGAAACACCAAGCCGCCGCCAACGCCGATTACGTTGCCGTAGGCGATTTCACTTTCTACGACCACATCCTCGACCTGCAAGTCGCTACCGGCGCGATTCCCGCCCGTTTCGGCTTCGACAGCCAAAACCTTTCTTTGGAACAATTCTTCCAACTGGCGCGCGGCAACAAAGACCAATTCGCCATCGAAATGACCAAATGGTTCGATACCAACTATCACTACTTGGTGCCTGAATTTCATGCCGATACCGAATTCAAAGCAAACGCCAAACACTACGTTCAACAACTGAAAGAAGCCCAAGCTCTCGGTCTGAAAGCCAAACCGACCATCGTCGGCCCGCTGACCTTCCTGTGGGTCGGTAAAGAAAAAGGCGCAGTCGAATTCAACCGCCTGAGCCTGTTGCAAAAACTGCTGCCCGTTTACGTTGAAATCCTAAACGCTTTGGTTGAAGCCGGTGCCGAATGGATTCAAATCGACGAGCCTGCTTTGGCTGTTGACCTGCCTAAAGAATGGGTGGAAGCCTACAAAGACGTTTACGCCACTTTGAGCAAAGTAAACGCCAAAATCCTGTTGAGCACTTACTTCGGTTCTGTTGCCGAACACGCCGCATTGCTGAAAGCCCTGCCCGTTGACGGTCTGCACATCGACTTGGTACGCGCTCCCGAGCAACTGGACGCGTTCGCCGACTACGACAAAGTCCTGTCTGCCGGCGTTATCGACGGCCGCAACATCTGGCGCGCCAACCTGAACAAAGTTTTGGAAACTGTCGAGCCCCTGAAAGCCAAACTGGGCGACCGTTTGTGGATTTCCAGCTCTTGCTCGCTGTTGCACACCCCATTTGACTTGTCAGTTGAAGAAAAACTGAAAGCCAACAAACCTGACCTGTACTCCTGGTTGGCATTTACCCTGCAAAAAACCCAAGAATTGCGCGTTCTGAAAGCTGCATTGAACGAAGGCCGTGACTCCGTTGCCGAAGAACTGGCCGCCAGCCAAGCTGCTGCCGATTCACGCGCCAACAGCAGCGAAATCCACCGCGCAGACGTTGCCAAACGCCTGACCGACCTGCCTGCCAATGCAGACCAACGCAAATCACCGTTTGCCGACCGTATCAAAGCGCAACAAGCATGGTTGAACCTGCCCCTGCTGCCGACGACCAACATCGGTTCTTTCCCGCAAACCACCGAAATCCGCCAAGCACGCGCAGCCTTCAAAAAAGGCGAACTGTCTGCCGCCGATTACGAAGCCGCAATGAAAAAAGAAATCGCCTTGGTAGTTGAAGAGCAAGAAAAACTGGACTTGGACGTACTGGTACACGGCGAAGCCGAGCGTAACGACATGGTCGAATACTTCGGCGAACTGTTGAGCGGTTTCGCGTTCACCCAATACGGCTGGGTACAAAGCTACGGCTCACGCTGCGTTAAACCACCGATCATCTTCGGTGACGTAAGCCGTCCTGAAGCCATGACCGTGGCTTGGTCTACTTACGCACAAAGCCTGACCAAACGCCCGATGAAAGGCATGTTGACCGGCCCCGTAACCATCCTGCAATGGTCTTTCGTCCGCAATGACATCCCACGTTCTACCGTGTGCAAACAAATCGCACTGGCCCTGAACGACGAAGTATTGGATCTGGAAAAAGCAGGTATCAAAGTCATCCAAATCGACGAACCTGCCATCCGCGAAGGTCTGCCTTTGAAACGTGCCGATTGGGATGCCTACCTGAACTGGGCAGGCGAATCCTTCCGCCTGTCCTCTACCGGTTGCGAAGACAGCACACAAATCCACACCCATATGTGCTACTCTGAGTTCAATGACATCCTGCCTGCCATCGCAGCTATGGACGCCGACGTGATTACCATCGAGACTTCACGTTCCGACATGGAACTGTTGACTGCGTTCGGCGAATTCAAATACCCGAACGATATCGGCCCGGGCGTTTACGACATCCACAGCCCACGCGTACCGACAGAAGCCGAAGTGGAACACCTGTTGCGTAAAGCCATCGAAGTCGTACCGGTTGAACGCCTGTGGGTAAACCCAGACTGCGGTCTGAAAACACGCGGTTGGAAAGAAACTCTGGAACAACTCCAAGTGATGATGAACGTTACCCACAAACTGCGTGCCGAATTGGCAAAATAAGTTTGAACTAGCGTAATCAAAAGGTCGTCTGAACATTTTCAGACGACCTTTTTACCAAATTAATATTTCATTTTTCCATCAAACTGAGCCTCCATAGCCTATCCTCCCTATTGTCTTCCACAATAATCTTTTATGACTAATGGGCAAAATAATTTATTTAGGGTATAATTACACGAAACTAAATTAAAACAGCGGCTAACTGTATCTACTCACAAACAGCAAAATCCGCATATATAGTGGATTAAATTTAAATCAGGACAAGGCGACGAAGCCGCAGACAGT
>JVVZ01000219.1:0-266 GCA_001062585.1 Neisseria meningitidis | reverse complement strand
GGACATCGCCCTTTCACGGCGGTAACCGGGGTTCGATTCCCCGTGGGCGTGCCAAATTCCGAAAGCACAGTTTAATTAAACTGTGCTTTTTTCTTTGTCACTCAATTCATCACAAACAAAGTGAACCCACTTTAAAATCAACACAAGACAAACAAATCACAGCAAATACCGCCGCAAAATAAAACAAAAGAACATCACATTAAAGTCAAATCCATATATAGTGGATTAAATTTAAATCAGGACAAGGCGACGAAGCCGCAGACAGT
>JVVZ01000218.1:0-1005 GCA_001062585.1 Neisseria meningitidis | reverse complement strand
TGTACTGTCTGTGGCTTCGTCGCCTTGTCCTGATTTAAAGTTAATCCACTATATCAGAAACAGGTCGTCTGAAAAGGTTATGTGTTTGAGGGTTTTATGCCTTGCCAAAATTCCCTGACGCTTTGGAGTTGGTTGTAGGCTGTCAGGTCGATTTGCAGGGGGGTGATGGTGATGAATCCTGCTTCGCACTCTCCAAAGTCGGTGCCTTTCTCTTGGTCGGAAATGTTGCCGACCGGCCCTATCCAGTAAATCGGTTCTCCGCGCGGATTGTGCATGGGGACGATACTTTGCTCGTGGTGTCTTCTGCCCAATCGCGTAATTTTAATGCCCTGTATGTCTTCAGGCATGACTGCGGGGATATTGATATTCCACAGGATAGGCTCTTTAGGAGGATTTTTTAACAAATATTCTAGCAACATCCAAACGGATTTTTCAGCGGTTTTCCAATAGCGGCCGCGTGAATCATTCAATGAAAAAGCGATGGCGGGAATGCCCATCAGATAGGCTTCGGTTGCTGCGGCGACTGTACCTGAGTAGAGGGTATCATCTCCCATGTTGGCGCCATTGTTTATTCCGGATAAGACCAAATCGGGTTTGAAATCGGGCAGGGCGTGTTGTCCGACATGGATACAGTCGGTTGGCGTTCCGCTGACATAGTAAAAACCGTTTGAGGCTTCTTTTATTTGCAGCGGGCGGTCAAGTGTTAAAGAATTGCTGACGCCGCTGCGGTCGCGTTCGGGTGCAACTACGCGGACATTGGCAAATTCTGCTGCAACGCGTGCCAAAATAGCAATGCCGGGGGCTAGGTAGCCGTCGTCGTTGGAAATTAAGATATTCATAAGCGTATCCGTAACATAATCTGGGCAGTCTAACGGTTGATGATAAAGTTTGTCTATTTTTCAGATGATTTTATGTGTGTGGCGAATTGAGGGTCGTCTGAAAGAGAGAGTTCATATATAGTGGATTAAATTTAAATCAGGACAAGGCGACGAAGCCGCAGACAGT
>JVVZ01000217.1:0-17052 GCA_001062585.1 Neisseria meningitidis | reverse complement strand
TTTTATTGAAAAATAAAAACAACTTGGCATAAATCATAAAAAGGTCGTCTGAAAACCTAAAACGGGGTTTCAGACGACCTTTCAAAATCAAAACGCGGCAATATGCCTGCCGCGCCATTTTAAAATCAATCCACTTCGCCCGCGTATTGTTCGGCGGTCAGCAGGCCGTCGTAGTCGGCAGGATTGGCAGGTTTGATTTTGAAAAACCAGCCTGCGCCGTAAGGGTCGCTGTTGGCGGTTTCCGGCGCGCTGGGCAAATCTTCGTTGACGGCGACGACTTCGCCTGCAATCGGCGCGTACACGTCGGACGCGGCTTTCACAGACTCAACCACACCGGCTTGTTCTTCGGCGGCAAGGTTCGCACCGACTTCGGGCAGCTCGACGAACACGATGTCGCCCAACAGCTCTTGCGCATGGTGGGTAATGCCGACGGTAACGGTACCGTCTTCTTCAAGGCGCAGCCATTCGTGGCTGGCAACGTATTTCAGTTCGGCTGGGATGTTGTTGCTCATTGTTTGATTCTCCATTGGTTTTTTGGTTTGAAGGTCGTCTGAATCATGATGTCTCAGACAGGTTGTTTCACAGTTTTTTCCAACAGTGCTTCCTATTTTTGCTGATCTCGTTTATACCAATTTATTAAATAATTTTCTTCTATTCGGCTACGCGAGCCATAACGTATCACGTTTAAATATCCATTATCATTTCGTTTAAACTGAATTCCCACCAACTTTCTAGAATTAATTAAAAAATAAATGATATTATCTGAGCAATTATGTGGTTCACATACTGTTGCTCGTTGGTATTTCTGTGAACTAATTATTACGGGTTCCAATGGTGTAGCAACACCCTCCGCCCCTTTCAACCAATCATCATTTTTATCTCTGGCTTCTCGCCATACTTCTTGTCCCCAAATTGCTTTATACGGCTGTTTTTTCACCAAATCAAAAGGATAAATCTCTTTAGCAGAAGCAAACCCCGTAACTATTACCCAAAATGTAGCTGCAATTGTTATAACCTTAATTTTTCTCATAAAAGTTACCTATTTCATTTTGAATTCATAATTTTAGAAGAGGACAGTAAAGTATGTCCTCTAAAGTACGTCCTCGTTACGAAAACTAATCCAACGTTTAAAACTGTTTTTGACCGTTGCGCACAAACGGCAGCTTCAGTACGCGCACATCGACTTCTTTGCCGCGAATCAGTACTTTGGCGGTATCGCCGTCAAAATCTTTCGGTACGCGGGCGATGGCGATGGATTGTTTCAGGCTGGGCGAGAATACGCCGCTGGTGGTTTCGCCTTTGCCTTTGTCGGTCAACACTTCCATATGCGCGCGCAGGATGCCGCCTTTGTCGAGCAGCAAACCGACTTGTTTGACGGCAACGCCTTTTTCTTTCAATGCCAGCAAGGCGGCTTTGCCGACGAAATCGCGGTTCTCGTCTTTCAAATCAACCGTCCAGCCCATGCCTGCTTCAAGCGGGCTGGTGTCGTCGTCCATATCGTTGCCGTAAAGGTTCATGCCGGCTTCCATGCGCAGGGTGTCGCGCGCGCCGAGGCCGCAGGGCTGTACGCCGGCTTGTTGCAGGGCTTTGAAGAATGCGACGGCTTCGGTGCCGGGCAGGATGACTTCGACGCCGTCTTCGCCGGTGTAGCCGGTGCGGGCGACAAACCAATCGTTGCCCAAATCCGCGCCTTGGAACGGTTTGAGGTTATGGACGACATCCGCCCATTCGGGTTTGACGGTTAGGAGTTTTTCAATGGCTTTAGGACCTTGTACGGCAAGCATGCCGAGGTCGTAGCGCGGATTGAAGGCAACGCCGAACTCTTGTCCGACTTTGTGGAATTGCGCCGTGTCTTTTTCGCGGGTCGCGCCGTTGGACACGATGCGGTATTGGGTTTCGGCTTCGTTGGTGCGGTAAACGATCAAGTCGTCGATCACGCCGCCGTTGTCGTTGAGCAGCGCGGAATAAAGGGCTTTGCCGACGAAGGCGAGTTTGGCAACGTCGTTGGCAATCAGTTTGCGGAAAAAGGCTTTGGCATTTGCGCCTGCTACGTCGGTAACAAGCATGTGCGATACGTCGAACATACCGGCGTCGGTGCGCACGGCTTCGTGTTCGGCGATTTGCGAACCATAATGGATGGGCAGCTCCCAGCCGGCAAAATCGACCAGTTTCGCGCCTGCATCTTGATGGGCTTGATAAAACGGGGTGGTTTTCAGGGCAGTCATTCTCAAGTTTCTCCGGATTTATTGTTCAGATGCCGCCCGCGCACCTATGCGCGGATGACCCTATCTGTCCTTGAACCTGAGATTTTCGGCCGTATCCGCTGGATGGCAAACCAGTCTGCTCACTGCTTTGCGCGGTTGTCTGAATGGTGGTTCAGACGGCCTTCTCCCCTTCGGTGGGTGCGAGCGCACCGCTCTCCAGATGTTTTATTTCAATGTGCAGTCCCTGTTGCCTGAGCGATTTAAGGGCATCTGCGCCTTCGGCGGCTACATGTAACCTGATGTAGCTCTCTCCTGCACATGCCCCGATTATGGCTTGAAAAGGCGGTTTGGGCAAGCCGTCTTTTATATGGCTGCCATTCGTTTTGCCCAAATTGGCTAAAGCCTGTTTGCAGATATGAAATTAAATCAATTTGTTTGCATCCATACTTTTTAACACAGATTATTTTCAAAAATACTTTTTCATTGGTTGATTGTATGTTAAGTAAATGTTATTTGTTATATACTCTGCCTAACTGGTCAATCTGAACGTTCACACGAACGCTATCCGACTGATTTCCATCTTATACAGCAACAGGGAGCAAACTAAATGACACCGATAACCTTGGATAAAACCGACCTTAAAATCTTACAAGTCCTACAAGAAAACGGCAGATTGACCAATGTCGAATTATCCGAGCGGATCGCGCTTTCCCCCTCCCCCTGCCTGCGCCGCCTGAAGCAATTGGAAGACGCGGGCATCATCCGCCAATATGCCGCCCTGCTCTCCCCAGCAGCCGTCCATTTGGGCTTGCAGGCGTTTATCCGCGTTTCCATCAGCAAGGCAAAAGATGCGCGTGAAGACTTTGCGCAATCGGTGCAAGAATGGCCCGAAGTATTGAGCTGCTTCGCCCTGACCGGCGAAACCGACTACCTGCTCCATGCGTTTTTTACCGATATGAACTCATTTTCCCATTTCGTTTTGGACACGCTCCTGTCTCATCACGGCGTACAAGACGCGCAGTCCAGCTTCGTGTTAAAAGAAATCAAAAACACAACTGCCCTGCCGCTGGGACACCTCATCCCCGATTAAAGGCAAAACACAAAGGTCGTCTGAAAACGTAAACCCTGTATTTCTCAGCGTTTTCATTTTCAGACGACCTTTTTCCGTCCTAACGGCGATATCCTGAAAACGGAGAATTTCATGCTATACTTGAGAACTATTTTTAATTAAATCAAATCCGAATCCCTGCATGACTACCCCTGACTCCGCCACCGTAGCCGACCACACCCGCCAATGGCTCGAAAAAGCCGTCATCGGACTCAACCTCTGCCCCTTCGCCAAAGCGCCGCACGTCAAAAACCTCGTGCGCATCAGCGTCAGCCAAGCCCGCCATCTGGACGGTTTCCTCGAAGACCTCGACCGCGAATTGCAGCTTTTGGGCGACACGCCCGCCGACGAGCTGGAAACCACCCTGCTTGTCCACCCGACCCTTTTTCCCGACTTCGACACCTTCAACCAAATGCTCGACATTGCCGATGCCGCCGTTGTCGACAACGGTTTGGAAGGCATTGTCCAAATCGCCCCGTTTCATCCCGATTTCCAATTTGAAGGCACAAATTCAGACGACATCGGCAACTACACCAACCGCTCACCCTACCCCACCCTGCACCTCATCCGCGAAGACAGCATTGCCAAAGCCGCACAAGCCTTCCCCGACGCCTCCGCCATTTTCGAGCGCAACATCGCCCTGCTCGAAAAAATGGGACACGAAGGCTGGGACAAGCTCGATATTCCCCGCTGCCCGTTTGATCACGGCAAAACCAAAGCATCCGAATAAGATTTCCAACGAAACAACATGATTCGCTACTTACTCATCTTTTGCGGCGCAGTTTCCTTTCTCTTAGGCATCATCGGCATTTTTCTGCCGATTATGCCCACCACCCCCTTCATCATCCTTGCCGCCGCCTGCTGGGCAAGAGCTTCGCCCCGTTTCCACCGCTGGCTGCACCAACACCGCTATTTCGGCCCCATGGTGCAAAACTGGGAAAACAACGGCGCCGTCCCGCGCAAAGCCAAAATCTTCGCCATCAGCATGATGAGCCTATCCTGCATCTTCATGTTTTGGCGCTTTCCCGAAAAATGGTGGATAGGAGCGGCGTCCACATTGGGCTGCGGCTGCGTCGCCGTCTGGATGTGGCTGCGTCCCGAACCCTGATTCGCATCCAAAACACAAGGTCGTCTGAAAACGCAGTTTCCGTTCCGAAACCGTATTTTCAGACGACCTTTTGTCATTTCAAACCATCGGTTTTAAAATATCCGCAACACAAACTGCCAAAAGGAAAACCGCCATGGCACAATTCTTCGCCATCCACCCCGACAACCCGCAGGAACGCCTGATCAAACAGGCCGCCGACATCGTCCGCAGTGGCGGAGTCATCGTGTACCCCACCGACTCCTGCTACGCGCTCGGCTGCAAACTCGGCGACAAAGCCGCGATGGAACGCATCCTCGCCATCCGCAAAATCGACTTGAAACACCACCTGACCCTCATGTGCGCCGATTTGAGCGAATTAGGCACTTACGCCAAAGTCGACAACGCCCAGTTCCGCCAGCTCAAAGCCGCCACCCCGGGCAGCTACACCTTCATCCTGCAAGCCACCAAAGAAGTCCCCAATCGCACACTGCACCCGAAACGCAAAACCATAGGCCTGCGCGTGCCCGACAATACCATCGCCTTGAGCCTGTTGCAGGAATTGGACGAGCCGCTGCTCAGTTGCACCCTGATGCTGCCCGAAGACGACGAGCCGCTGACCGACCCTTACGAAATCCGCGACCGTCTCGAACACAGCGTCGATTTGGTGATTGACGGCGGCTGGTGCGGCACCGAGCCGACCACCGTCATCGACATGACCGACGGCACGGAACTCATCCGCCAGGGCAAAGGCGACACCGCCCTATTCGGTCTGTAAGCCCCAAAAACTAAAAGGTCGTCTGAAAACCCAAATTGGTTTTCAGACGACCTTTTGACATTGCCCTAGCCGAAAACAATCGGCTTATTCGGAAATCAACGATGCTGCGGGTTGTAGCGGTTTTCCAAGCGCAGGAACACCCAGCCCAAGAAAGTCGTCATCAAGAGGTAAATCAGCGCGACGGTATAGAGCGGTTCTTCATAAACGGAATAGCGGCCACTAATCGTACTTTGCACATAAGCCAGCTCCGCCACAGCGATAACGGACAACAGCGAGCTGTCTTTCAAAAGCGTAATAAATTCGCTGGCAAGCGGCGGCAGCATACGGCGCAACGCCTGCGGGAGAATCACATAGCGCATAGCCTGCGGATAAGTCAGCCCCAGCGAACGCGCTGCTTCCATCTGACCGCGGTCAATGGACTGGATACCCGCGCGGAAAATCTCGCAGATATACGCGCCGGAGTTGGCAATCAAGGCAAGCGAACCGGCAATCAGCGCACCGTAAGAGCGTCGGATTTCCACCGCCTCGTCGCCATTAATCAGCAAACCGTCGGTAGGATGGACGAAAAACGGGAACCAGACGTAAGACCAAATCACAATCTGCACAAACAGCGGCGTACCACGGAACAACGTTACATACAGCAGCGAAACCTTACGCAAAACCCAAGCCAGCGCGCGCATGGGCGCACCCGCCTTTTCCAGATGAATCAAGCGCGCCAGCGCGAGCAGCAGACCCAATACGGAGCCGCCCGCCGTCGCCACTACGGTCAAGCCCAGCGTCGTCAGCGCGCCGTAGAAAAACATCCAGCGGTATTCGTAAATAATGTCAAACCGAAAATCCATACTCGTCCGCCTGTCTAAAACTCCGGGAAACGGTTTGCGGCAGCCGCCCGATTCCCGAACATTGGAAAAATGAAACTCGATATTTTACAAGAAAATACATTCTTTGAATGCCTTTTTGTTAAATTAATCGGGTTGCCGTCCGTTTTTTACATTTCCCCGCCCGTCGCACCTATCAGCTTATTATCACTCCGAAACCTGTTTTCCTCTGAAAAAACAACGCAAAACAATCCCGACATACCGCCGCAAAATTGACCGTCCCGACAAAAAGGCGGATAATCCGCCCATCCTTAAAACACCTTTTCAGACGACCTTTCCCCGTGATTCAAAAGGTCGTCTGAAACCTTTTATAAAGCTCAAACATGAAAGCACCCGAACTCCTCCTTCCCGCCGGCGGCCTCGAACGTATGCGCGCCGCCTACGATTACGGCGCAGACGCCGTTTATGCCGGCAGCCCGCGTTATTCCCTGCGCGCCCGCAACAACGAATTTGCCAAACTCAACGTCCTCGAGCAAGGCATTAAAGAAGCGCACGAGCGCAACAAAAAATTCTTTTTGACCGTCAACACCCTGCCGCACAACTCCAAACTCAAAACCTTCGTCGCCGACATGGAGCCGCTGATTGCCATGAAACCTGACGCGCTGATTATGGCAGATCCGGGTTTGATTATGACCGTGCGCGAAAAATGGCCGGAAATGCCAATCCACCTGTCCGTACAGGCCAACACCACCAACTATTGGGGCGTGAAATTCTGGCAGAACATCGGCGTCGAGCGCATCATCCTGTCGCGCGAATTGAGCATGGAAGAAATTGCCGAAATCCGCCAAGAATGCCCCGACATCGAACTCGAAGTCTTCATCCACGGCGCATTGTGCATCGCCTACTCAGGCCGTTGCCTATTGTCAGGCTATTTCAACCACCGCGACCCCAACCAAGGCACCTGCACCAACTCCTGCCGCTGGGATTACAAAGTCCACAACGCTACTGAAAGCGATGCGGGCGACGCCCAGCTTCTGCAAGGCTTCAACTTTGAAAAAGCCCAAGAAGAAGCCAACCAAAACTTCGAAGGCATCAACGGTCAGAAACGCCACCCCTACGCCGACAAAGTCTTCCTGATTGAGGAGTCCAACCGCCCCGGCGAGATGATGCCGATTATGGAAGACGAACACGGCACCTACATCATGAATTCCAAAGACCTGCGCGGCATCGAAGTCGTTGAGAAACTCGCCAAAATCGGTGTGGACAGCCTCAAAGTCGAAGGCCGCACCAAGTCGCTCTACTACGTTGCCCGCGTCGCCCAGTCCTACCGCAAAGCGATTGACGACGCCGTTGCAGGCCGTCCGTTCGACTACGGTTTGCTGAGCGAACTTGAAGGCCTCGCCAACCGCGGCTACACCAGCGGCTTCCTCGAACGCCACCAAACTCAAGACTACCAAAACTACCTCAGCGGCCATTCCACCGCCAAACAAAGCCAATACGTCGGCCACGTTACCGAAATCGACGCCGAAGGCTGGGCAACGGTGGAAGTCAAAAACCGCTTTGCCGTCGGCGACACCTTGGAAATCATCCACCCCGAAGGCAACCAAACCATCACGCTGGAACAAATGACCCGCAAAGGCGCAGCCGTCGAAGTCGCCCCGGGCAACGGCATTCAAGTCAAAATCCCGAATATGCAGGGCAAAGAAAAAGCCTTGTTGGCTCGGGTCATCAAATAATCAAAAGGTCGTCTGAAAATTTTCAGACGACCTTTTGTCTTTTGTTAAGGAACTGTATGAACGAACAAACCAAACAGGCGGCTCAGACCATAGGTCGTCTGAAACGTAAAGCCAGCGACGAAGAACGGCTGCAAGGCTGGCGCGAAACCTGTGCCGAACAAGGGTTAAGCGGCGAATTTATCCTGACTGCCAAGCTCAACGGCGCGGCTTATACCGAGGAAGAAGCTCGCATGGTGGCGGAGCTTTTCGGCAAATAAACTGACAATTTATTATTTTAAAATTACAAATCATATCAAAACTTGACAAATTTACCGATTTTGATTATAGTCGTATATGAGTTAACATTGCCGATTTGACACAGCTTGCGGGCATAAACAGCTAAAGCGTATTTTCATTTTCTGCTGTTTTTATTCCTTTCTTTATATCCAAGCCCGTTGTGTACAGCATCGGGCTTCTTTTTTTCCGGAAGTATCAGGAAGTATTTATGATTATTTTGGACAACGTTTCCAAACATTACCAAACGCGCGACAAAACCCGTTTTGCCGCCGTCGAGCCGACCGGCCTCGAAATCCAAGACGGCGAAATCTTCGGTCTGATGGGCTATTCCGGCGCGGGCAAATCCACCCTGTTGCGCCTGATTAACCTGTTGGAACGTCCCGACAGCGGCAAGGTCAATGTGTGCGGACAAGAGCTGACCGCGCTCGATGCCGCCACATTGCGTCAGGCGCGGCAGAATATCGGCATGGTGTTTCAGCAGTTCAATCTTTTGAGCAACCGCACTGTCGCCGACAATGTTGCCTTTCCTTTGGAAATCGCCGGATGGTCGTCTGAAAAAATCAAAGAACGCGTCAAAGAATGTCTTGAAATCGTCGGCTTGACCGAACGCGCCGACCACTACCCCGCCCAGCTTTCCGGCGGACAAAAACAGCGCGTCGGCATCGCCCGCGCGCTCGCGCCCAAACCCCAAGTCATCCTTGCCGACGAACCGACTTCCGCCCTCGACCCCGCCACCACGCGCAGCGTCTTGGAATGTTTGGAAGACATCAACAAACGCTTCAACGTCACCATCGTCATCGTGACCCACGAAATGAGCGTCATCCGCCGCCTGTGCGACCGCGCCGCCCTCTTGGATAAAGGGAAAGTGGTGGAAATCGTCGAAGTACGCGGCAACCAAATCCACGCCCAATCCGAAATCGGGCGCGAACTGATTCGGGAGGACTGATATGGCAGACTTAACATTCGAACAAGCCGTTTCCACCATCGTCGGCATGAAAGACGAAATCGTCCGCGCCTTGGGCGAAACCTTCGTCATGGTCGGACTGTCCACCACGATTGCCGTTATCTTCGGCACCCTCTTGGGCGTCTTGCTTTTCGTGACTTCCAACCGCCAGCTTCATTACAACAAGCCGGTGAATTTCCTGTTTGACAACTTAGTCAACCTGATGCGCGCCTTCCCCTTCGTCATCCTGATGATTGCCATGATACCCGCGACCCGCGCCATCGTAGGCAGCACCATCGGCCCGATTGCCGCCTCGCTGGTATTGAGCGTGTCCGGCCTGTTTTACTTCGCCCGACTGGTGGAACAAAACCTGCGCGAAGTCCCCAAAGGCGTGATTGAAGCCGCCACCGCCATGGGCGCATCGCCGCTTGCCATCGTACGTAAAGTCCTCTTGAACGAAGCGCGCGCGGGCATGGTTTCCAGCATCACCGTCCTCGCCATCGGCCTGCTCTCATACAGCGCGGCGGCAGGCATGATAGGCGGCGGCGGCTTGGGCGACCTCGCCATCCGCTACGGCTACTACCGCTACCAAACCGAAGTCATCATCTTCATCGTCGCCATCCTCGTGCTGCTCGTTATCCTGATACAAAGCATCGGCAACGCGTTGGCGCGGAAATTGGACAAACGTTAAACCTCACAAACGTAAACAAGGTCGTCTGAAAATACACCTGATGCATTTTCAGACGACCTTTTGAGTGAAAAATACAACATGAAATCCGCCAAAAAAATTCTAATTGCCGTTTATTTAGTCAATATCGGCAATATCCTTTGGTACTTTATCGGCCCCATGAACCATATGCCGAAAATATTGTATATAGGCCTGAGTATCGGCATCTTTCTTGCCCAACTCGTCATCTTGGAAAAATTAGAACACCCGCCCTCCGACGTCAACGCGCGCAACAGCAAAATGATGCGTAACGATATGGGTTTCTTCATTTTATTGTGTGTCGGGCTATTGGCTGTCTTTATGATATGGTCCCTTATCGCTTCTCCTGTCTCCATCTGGGGCATCCTTTCATTTGACGATATGGTTTCCATAGGGGAAATGAACGGATCAATTGGCACGATGGACATCGATGAAATGGGCGAAATCAGCGAGCCGGATGAAAGTGCCATGATGGCTGAAGACTATGATGATGAAATGGACGGACACGCCGTAATCGACGGAACAGATGAAATGTATGAAAGTGCCGATACCGCCTTTGATATTTCTCCGTTCGCCACCTCGTTGGATTGGCTCAAGCTCATCTCAGCCCTGACTTTTAAAGCGGGATTGATTTGGCTGTGTTACCGTTCCGCCAAAGGCCTGTACCTCACCATAAAAAACCGTCCCGTTTCCCATAAATGGATTTAAAATCCCAACTGTCCCGACGGCAGAGGCCGTCTGAAAAATCGACTTAACACTTACCAGGAGTAAAACATGCAGACAAACACCTTCTTCAAAACCCTTTCCGCCGCCGCGCTCGCCTTGATACTGGCAGCCTGCGGCGGTCAAAAAGACAGCACATCCGCCGCATCCGCCGCATCACCTGCCGCCGACAATGGCGCAAAAAAAGAAATCGTCTTCGGTACGACCGTCGGCGACTTCGGCGACATGGTCAAAGACCAAATCAAACCTGCGCTGGAGAAAAAAGGTTATACCGTCAAACTGCTTGAATTCGCCGACTACGTCCGCCCCAACCTCGCTTTGGCAGAAGGCGAACTGGACATCAATATTTTCCAGCACAAGCCTTATCTGGACGACTTCAAAAAAGAACACAAATTAGACATCACCGAAGCCTTCCAAGTACCGACCGCGCCTTTGGGCCTGTATCCGGGCAAACTGAAATCGCTGGACGAAGTCAAAGACGGCAGCAGTGTTTCCGCGCCTAACGACCCGTCCAACTTCGCCCGCGCGCTGGTCATGTTGAACGAATTGGGCTGGGTTAAGTTGAAAGACGGTGTTAATCCGCTGACTGCTTCCAAAGCCGATATCGCCGAAAATCCGAAAAACATCAAAATCATAGAGCTTGAAGCCGCACAACTGCCGCGCAGCCGCGCCGACGTCGATTTCGCCATCGTTAACGGCAACTACGCCATGAGCAGCGGCATGAAGCTGACCGAAGCCCTGTTCCAAGAACCGAGCTTCGCCTACGTCAACTGGGCAGCCGTCAAAACCGCCGACAAAGACAGCCAATGGCTCAAAGACGTAACCGAAGCCTACAACTCCGACGAGTTCAAAGCCTACGCGCGCCAACGCTTCGCAGGTTACAAATACCCTGCCGCCTGGGGTGAAAACGCCGCAGCCGGCGCAAAAGCCGAAGCCGCTTCCACCGCTTCGGCAGCAAGTGCCACAGCAGCCTCCGCGGCAAGCACCGGTGCTTCCGCAGCGAAATAAGCACTAAGCCCTAAAGCAAAAAGGTCGTCTGAAACCCAAATCAGGTTTCAGACGACCTTTTTGCTGCATTTTGCCACATACGGCAGCCAAATCTTACAACTGTGATGACTCGTCTTTTATTTTTCCTCGTAAACGCAAGGTTTGTCTTACCGGATGCGAATAGATGTCTTTTTCTGCCGTCAGTTCCAACTCCAGTTCCGTCAGCTTTTGCAAATACTCGGAAGCTTTTACCGTCGGCTCTTTTGATAATTCTTCGAACTGCTTTTTCGCCTCATCAAACCGCCCCAACTTGCGCAACATTTCTCCGCGCACAAACTTCATAGTGGTCAGTTTTTCAATATGCTGGTTGCCATCTTTCAAATTTAAATCAGCATAATGCAGGACTTTTTCCAGATCTTGCCGCTGACTGCCCAGCCAACTGGCCTGCAAAAATATCCATGCCATTTGTTCCGTATTTTGGTTTTCGCCCGCCAGCTCCAGCATCACCCCTAACAACCTTTGCGCTGAGGCCTTTTCAGCCACCTGCTTGAGATAAGCCTCGCTCTGGATGACTTTTTCATACTTATCCAATTCTTGTTGCGTAAAGTCGTCCTTAAACATGACAAACTTATTGCTCGGACAAACCGGAATGGGGGCAGGCGCCATAACCATGCCTACCGGCTCCAAATCAGTCTTCATATCGATCGAAAAACCCGACATTACCATAACCGATGTGAATTTTTCGCCGCCTATCGGACAAGTATGCTCGACCGGACGCGTAGTCAGCGCATGGGCATGCGTACAAACAGCAAGTGACAAGACGAAGGCTGAAAGTTTGATTTTCATGAGGGATTCCTTAATATTTCCGTATTTTAAGCGGCATAAGTCTTGTTTTGCCTGCCCAAAATTTGAATTTATAGTGGATTAACTTTAAACCAGTACGGCGTTGCTTCGCCTTGTCCTGATTTAAAGTTAATCCACTATATCGTCAAAAAAGGGAATTCTAATCACAAAGAACCCATATTCGCAAACAATAAAGGCTTGCACCAGACTTTAAGCCTAGTCGCAAGCCTTCTGCTCTCACATAGAGTGATTGATTCACGCTTTCGCCGATTTGCCGGTCACTTTTTCAAATGCTTGGATCAGCCTTCCAATCACGGCATCTTCGCCAAACTCGTTCAAACAATCCGAACGCAATTTTTCCGCCGAAAATTTCTCGCGTTCTTCATACATCCGAATCAGTGCCTCGCTTAATGCCTCTATGTTTTCAGTCGGAATCAGATAACCGTTGTCTTCATTGACTATCGACTGAGGTCCGCCGCACATTGTCGCAATGACCGGCAGGCCTTGTGACAGCGCCTCGATAAACACTACGCCGAACGTTTCCACACGGCTGGCGAGTACAAAAGCATTGCTATGGCGCATCAAGTCCAAGACCTCATCCGTCTTCAACGCGCCCAAAAAGGTGACGGCATGACCGATGTTCAATTCGTTGACCAAGCGGCGCAGATTTTCCGCCTCCGCGCCATTGCCGCCGATTTTGAGTTTGAGAAAGGGATACTTTTCCAAAGCCTTGGCAAAGGCGGGAAGCAATAAGTCATGCCCTTTCAGATGGCGCAAGTGGGAAACGGAGCAAAACGTGAAATCCTGATGAGACTTATCGAAAGGCTCGAACGGACGCGCAAAGTTATCGCCCAAAATATTCGGCAGATATTCCCAATCCAAACCGTATTTCTCGCGCAGCAATGCACAAAAATCCTTGCTGACCGCAAAACGCGCCTGACAATGTCGGGCGGATTCTTTCATACTGGGCCATTGGTTCGGACGGACCAGGTTGCGGGTAATCGCGCTGCTGTGTTCGGTAATCACATAAGGAATACCGTATTTCTTAGAAATTTCATGTGCCAAAACGCCGCCGAAATTCATCGTATGCGCATGGAGGACATCAGGTTTGCCGTTTTCTGCCACATACCGCTTAAAAGCCTTCATCCCCGCCCTTACCCAACGGATACGGTCGATATCGACGACAGGGCAATGCGGGAAAAAATACATGCTGTCGTAAACATAAGTATTCAAACCGCCCTGCCGGTGATGCCGCATTCCATAAGGTCCGGTCAAAATACTTTTCCATTCCGTCCGCAACGAACGGAACAAAGGTGCAATGACCCCTACTTTCAAACCTTTGCGCTGCAAAGCTTGAGCTTGCAAACGGAAGAAAATCCCGTCCACATCCGTTTCGGATTTCGGATACCACGATGGAAGAACGACAACATGCATTTTTTACTCCTTACGCCAACCCTGCCAAAGACAATCTGCATCATTGCCCACAAAGTCAAAAAATATAAAAAACAATAATTTAGTTATATTACAAACAACCGCAGGTTTTCAAGTGATTATAAATAACAGCATTACAACTCAAAGCATGAATTAAAACATATATATGACAAAGCACCCAAACCGCAAGTTAAAAAAACCTCTCCTTTTTTTCAACCTCCTGATTTAAATTAAAATAATATATGACATATAACAACACTTTTAAAACCACATCCACCAAACCATCTCATCACACGCATTGCCTTTTCCCGTTTCAGACGACCCATAGGCTAAACAACGGCAAGACTATGTTGTTTAATCCCCCCCTCGCCCGATAAAACATGTTCATCAGCACCACAAGCCGACTGGTACATCAACCGTCATTTCCTTGAAGCAAAACAATAAAAAGGTCGTCTGAAATCTCGTATTTGATTTTTCAGACGACCTCTCAGTCATAGCGAAAAGGCTATGCGTATGCCGCAACCTTTTCAGACGACCTCATCAAACCAGCAAACGTGATCTTTGCCGTTTTAAGCTGTCGTGACAGTCAATCAGGCATCTACCGGCTTCCAGTCCGCGCCTTTTACCGGTGGCAGCCACGATTGCGTACCGCTGGCGGAAAATTCCCACAGGATGTCGGGGAAGCCGTAATGGTCGGCACGCATCGGGTCGAGTTGCGTTTCGATTTCGGCTTCGCGGCCTTCGCGGATTTGTGTGGCGATGTGCGGATTGATCATGACGGTTTTGCCCAATGCGATAAATTCCACCCAGCCGGTTTCAAACGCCGCCAGAATATCATCGGCGGTAAACAGGTTGCCCACGCCGATAAGGGGCAGTTTGCCGTTGATGCGGTCGTGGATGAACTGCATACGGGTTTGCGCCGTATCGCCGCCGCGTCGGATTTTCTTGTCGAATTCCCACAAGGAAACGTGCAGGTATTGCAGCGGTTTTTGCACCAGCGCGTCAATGAGTGCGGCGGTTTCGGTCATGGTCAGCCCGTCCTCGCCTGCTTCTTCAGGCGAGAAGCGGTAGCCGATGATGAAGTCGTTGAGCCGGTGTTTTTCACGGACGGCGACAACGGCATCGACGACGGCGAGCGGGAAGCGCATTCTGTTTTCCAAGCTGCCGCCCCATTGATCGCTGCGGCGGTTGCTTTGGGCGGAGTAAAACTGTTGGATTAAATAGCCGTTCGCGCCGTGAATTTCCACGCCGTCAAAGCCTGCGCGAATCGCCAAATCGGCAGCTTGGGCGAAGGAGGCGATGAGTTCTTCCACTTCTGCAGCACTCGCTTCACGCGCACCTTCTTCCTCGCTGGCGAACGCGCTGATTTTGTCGCGGCGGTTGAGTTCCGCCATCGCCTTAGAGCCGCCGTGATGGATTTGCAAAATCGCTTTCGCGCCTTGTTTTTGAATGATTTGGGCGGTTTCTTTCAGGCTGTCGAGGCAGTGTTCGCCCGTAGCTTCAGGCTGTCCTCGAAAGGCCTTGCCGCCGTCTTGAACCAAAGTGGCGGCGGAGATAAAGAGACCTATATCACCTGCACGGTTGCCGAGAAATATGCGCTCTTGGTCGCTGATTAAACCATCGGCGTGCGAACCGAAATGGGTCATGGGCGCAACGGCAAGGCGGTTTTTGACGGTTACGCCGTTGTTCAGTGTAAAAGGTTGAAAAAGCGGGGCGTATTTGGGATTCATTTTGTTCTGTCGAAAATTAATAACATCGACAGAATTGGGACAAATAGGGAATTATCAAGAACGAGGCCGTCTGAAAACACGGTTTTGAAGAAACGGAATGTTTTCAGACGACCTTTCGGCAATGCGCCTAACAACGATTACCAGAGGTAGGTTACGCTGGCGCCACCGCCCGCACCGCCTTTCGCCGCGCCGACTGCCGAGCCTTTAACCAGCCATTTGCCGCTGGCGGATACTTTGGAAATACCTACGGCGTAACCGCTTTTACCGCGCCAGATACCGCTTGCGACGGAAACCGCGCCTTGTCCCGGCTGATATGCCTGTCCGAGGCTGCCGACTGCGATTGCAGCGGCGGAACCTGAATCGGCGCGCTCTTCAAGTTTGTCCATACGGACTTTGGCTTCGTTGCGCAAAGCGGCGATTTGGGTCTGATGATTGCTCTCGGCTGCGGCAAGGCTGCTTTGGGTTTGGCGGGCAAGGCTCTTCACTTGGGCAACGTTGACCGCGTCCGTATCCTCCTTACCCGCAGCAACATTAGTAATCTGGCGGCTGTTTTGTTCGCTGCCGACAGATACCGCGCCTAAAGTCGATACCCATGCCTTACCCGTTTCCGTACTTGCCGCACCGGTGGCAAAGTCATGGCCGGCAACGCCTGCCGCAGTATCGGCAACGCTGTCCGTACCGAGTGCCACGGAGTTTTGCTGACGCGCTTCCGCTTTGTAGCCCAAAGCAGCGGATTTTTCCTCAAATGCGGCAGCACCTGCGCCCAAAGCCGTTCCGCCCGATTTCCGTACCCGTGCGCGCGTGCCTGCGGCAAGACCGTTGAGTGCGGTGGACGAAGATTCCACGCCCAATGCCACGCTGTTGGTTTCTTCGGCAACCGCGCGCGTACCGACTGCAACCGCCTGATAACCGTTTGCCTCGGCAGCAGATGCCAGCGCAACCGCCTGCGTACCGTTGGCTTTTGCCCTATCCCCGACAGCAGTGGAACTGAGTGCATTGGCTTCGCTGCCCCGTCCAAACGCAACCGCATCAATATCGCCAGCCTTCGCGCTTTCGCCGACCGCGATAGAACGCAAACCCGTTGCCTGCGACATCAAACCGACCGCCACCGACTGCCCACCGGAAGCCTTCGATGCGCCGCCGATGGCAATATCGTTGGTTCCTTTTGCGTTCGCCCTGAAACCGACGGCAACCGTCCGCAATGCTTCCGCCTTAGCCTCGCTGCCAAATGCCGACGCGCTCAAACCCGAAGCATTTGAATCATAGCCGGCAGCAACAGACTTATAACCCGCCGCAGCCGCTTTGTCGCCCAACGCGGTCGCATTCTCCCCCGCCTTCGACTCTTTGCCCAATGCGGCAGAACCGTTTTTGTGCATCGTTCCTGTCGCAATACCTTCCGCAACACAAACATTTGCAAAAACAAGTGACAACACCAAACACAGCGGTTTGACGGATAAGTTTAGTTTCATCTTTTCATTCTCCAAATTTGAATTTTTAACAATACTAACTAATCCCAAATAATTATATTTAATTATTTGGGATTAGTTATATTGTATAGTATTATTACAATATTATTAATTATATGTAATTAATATTTGATTTGAATCATCTGAAGAAAATGATAAGCAAGGTTTATATAGTGGATTAAATTTAAATCAGGACAAGGCGACGAAGCCGCAGACAGT
>JVVZ01000216.1:0-3538 GCA_001062585.1 Neisseria meningitidis | reverse complement strand
CCGTACTATCTGTACTGTCTGCGGCTTCGTCGCCTTGTCCTGATTTAAATTTACCACTATAATAAATAACAAAAGGTCGTCTGAAACCTTGAAATCGGGTTTCAGACGACCTTTTTACATCAGCCTATTGCTTATTGCACGACATCGCAAGACTTCGCTTTTTCGTGCTTAGGCGCGTTGACGAAATCTTTGCAGTCCGCCAGCAGCTTGGGCAAAAGCGGTTGGAACACAGGATGGCTGCGCAGCTTGCCCGCGTAAAACGACATCATGTACGGATAATAATACTGCATCGCCTGCATCCATTTCGCGCCCTCTTCCTTCTTGCCTTGCCGGTAGAGATACAGCGCCACCTGATAAGCGTTGGAATACGGGCGGTAAGACAAGGAATCGATCGCCGCCTTCTCTGCCCAAGGTTTGACCTGCATATCGGTCGGTTCGGCACGGCGGGTCAGGCTGAGGTCGGCATAATAAGCCAGCATCGGGCTGGTTTCAGAAATATGGCGCAAACCGTTAATCTTCCGCCCCGCCATCTCCGTACTTTCATTTTTCGGAATCCTACTGTAATCGACCAAATCGGTATACGTCCAGCCCATATGCAGCAGCCCGCCGATAATCAGCAGCGTAGCAAGCCCGCCCGCCCAATTGCGGCCGCGCATCCAAGCGAGGTCGTCTGAAACGTCTTCATAACGTGCCGGAGCAAGCGCAAACATCAACACAAACGGCGTCAGGAAATAGATATACCACAATGGGTACTCCAACATACTGTGGCACATACTGACGGCAACCATAGACAGCAGCAGCAGCGAAGCCGGATGGTAAGGACGCACCAGCATCCGCCACAGCCCCGCAAGCATCGTCAGGGCAACCAATACCGTACCGACCAGCCCGACTTCGGAGAGCAGTTGTAAAACAATATTGTGCGAATGGGTAAACAACACGCCTAAGATATTATTCGGGAAATACTGCTGCTCTGCATTAATCCAGAAAGTCTGTTGGGCAAAGCTGTTCCAACCGTGTCCGAACCAAGGTGCGGACAAAAAGGCAGTCCAGGCCTTACGCCATTCAATCTGACGCATCGAGCCTTCAAAACCGCTGTTTCCGGCGCGTTCGACCGCCGTTTCATATTGACCGTTGCCCAGCAGTTCCAAAATCGAACCCATCGCAAATTGAAATACCGCCACCAACGCGACCGTCAGGAAAAATATCCGCACCAGCCTCGCAGAATCCCGTCCCGCACGCCAACGCCACACGGGCAAAATCAACGCCACGCCGGCCACATAGCCCAGAATCGTGCGTGAGTTGACCAAGCCCAAGACAGCCGTCATCAGGAAGACCAACAAAAATCCCAGCCAGCCCGGCATTTTGCGGGTTGACCACAAATAAGCCGCCGCCAAAACACCCCACATCAAATAATGCCCGAGGTGGTTGCGCTGCCCAAGCTGACCGCTGACCTCTTTTCCGCTATACACAATCATGTTGCGCAGGAACCCAAGATCGTACCAGCCCTTAAACTGTATAAACGCAATCGCAGCCTGCAGCAACGTACCAAACAGCAGCGACCACGCGAACACCGTCACAATGCGTTCCTGCCCGTAAGCCGCCACCCAGCCGCGGCAAGCCCATACCGCCAAAGCCAGAATGATAAACGTCCACATCACCATATCGTTCATGCCGACGTAAATCAAATCCATCATCCGCGCCTGCAGCCACCAAAATGCCGCCAAAACCAGCAAACCGACGGCCGCCTTAGGCAGGCGCACGCTCAACAAACCCTTATACGCTGTGACCAACACCAGCATCAGCGCACCCAGCAGCGAAGCCGCTTCCAGATAAAAACTCGACAACGGGCCCACGCGGTAGAAGGACAAAAACGGCGCGGCGCATATCCACAAGAAACAGCACCACAAAGGCAACAAACGTCTGTCCCATTCACTCTTAAGGTCGTCTGAAAAACGCATAAACATTATTTTCCCGCCTTTCTCTGCTGCTTCACAAAAGCCAGGCATGCAACAAAAAACACCAAACACGCCGTCAACGATAAAGCGGCACACACCACCTCGGCAGCACCCGCATTAAACAAACGCATCACCGCCTCGGCAAAATAAATCAAAATCAACATAGAACTATACTGGTAAGTATAAACTTTACCCTTCAAAATACCCGACAACGGCAGGCACAAAGGCAAAGCCTTCAGCGCAAGCCACGAACCGCCGCTGCGCAAAGGCGCAATCCACAGCTCCCAAGATAAAGAAAGGATAATCAAGAAAATCAAGCTGCCGCAAGCAGCCAGATAAGGCAAAGAAGATTTATGAGAAGAAGTATTCACGGATAAAGTTCAACAGGCATCGCGCCGAGTGTAAAATGCAGGATTATACCGAAAACCGAAACAGCCGTTGCAGCCCGACCGTTTCAGACGACCCCGGGCTACCGTCAGCATCCGTCGTATTGCTTTTCAAACTGCCCGACGAATCAAAAAGATATCCCGTCAGGCAGCCGAACATCCCGAAAAAATCCCCAAACAGGTTGAACCTTCACGCCTGCCCATAATCCTACTGATTTATTCTTTTGGTTCTCTATGAAAACAAACCATACCCTATTTTTCAAAACCGCAATTCTCCGTTTGTCCGCATTAGGCTTGGCATTCACGCTTGCCGCGTGTGCCGGCGGCCCATCCACCGGCCCCGTACCCGACGGCTACTACCGCGTCAAACCGGGCGACACCCTCAGCCAAATCGCCAAACGCTACGGACAAAACGTCAACACCTTGGCATCATGGAACAATCTGAACAACGCCTCACAAATCGAAGTCGGACAAGTCTTGCGCGTCCGTAAAAACACCGCCAACCGCCCCCGTTCCGGCAGTACCGACATCAGCAGCGCCAGAACCGTCGCCCCCGTCAACCGCCTGACCCTGCAATGGCCGGTCGACAACGGCAAAAATTCCATCATCCGCGGCTACGACAACGCGACCAACAAAGGCATCGACATCGGCGGCACACTCGGACAAAGCGTCAAATCCGCAGCAGCCGGAACCGTCCTCTACGTCGGCGAAGAAGTGCGCGGCTACGGCAAACTGATTCTCATCAGCCACAGCGACTTCTCCATCACCGCCTACGCACATAACGACACCATTCTGGTTCAAAAAGACCAAAAAGTCGCAGCAGGCCAGCCGATTGCCACCATGGGCAATAGCGACACAGACGGCGTCAAACTGCATTTCGAAGTCCGCATGAACGGCAAAGCCGTCGACCCGATGCAGTACCTGCCCGGCTGAGCCACATCCTAATAAAACCCAAACCAAGCCGCAGCCCGATTCCGACAAACGGATTACAGGTCGTCTGAAATGCGAAAACGCTTCTGTTTTAAGAGACAGAAGCGTTTTTTACAATTTGGCATTCTCGAGGAGATGCTGATGTACCTGCTGGCTACGCCTTGCCCACTTTCCCTCATATGTAAATTTGACAATGCGCTTTTATCTGCAGCATATAGTGGATTAAATTTAAATCAGAACAAGGCGACGAAGCCGCAGACAGTACAG
>JVVZ01000215.1:0-9893 GCA_001062585.1 Neisseria meningitidis | reverse complement strand
AGGGAGGGGGAGAAACGGGCGAAGGTGAGGTGGTAGGATTGGCGGGCAGTCATGATAACACTAGGATGAATTTATGATGAACGCCTTGAATATACCATAACCATAATGACAAATATCTTTGTTAAGATGAATGGCATAAATTTCACCTAAACGGCAAGAAAAATACCATGATGTTAAATTCCCTCCATGTATACACGTATACATGTATACAGTTATAATTCAAAGCTGTACTGTATCTTAGACCCATCTCATGAAAAAAATCCTCGTTACCGGCGGTGCGGGCTTTATCGGCTCGGCAGTTGTCCGCCACATCATCCAAAATACCCAAGATTCCGTCATCAATCTCGACAAATTAACTTACGCGGGCAATCTCGAATCGCTGACCGAGGTAGCCGACAGCCCTCGTTACGCTTTTGAGCAAGTAGACATTTGCGATCGTGCCGAACTTGACCGCGTGTTTACGCAACACCAGCCTGATGCTGTGATGCACTTGGCAGCGGAAAGTCATGTCGACCGCTCGATTGATTCTGCTGGCGAATTCATCCAAACCAACATCGTTGGCACGTTCAACCTGCTGGAAGCTGCGCGCGCCTATTGGCAACAGATGCCGTCTGAAAAACGCGAAGCTTTCCGTTTTCACCATATTTCCACCGACGAAGTCTATGGTGATTTGCACGGCACGGACGATTTGTTTACCGAAACCACGCCCTACGCCCCGTCCAGTCCCTATTCCGCTTCCAAGGCGTCCAGCGATCATCTCGTGCGTGCATGGCTGCGCACTTACGGCCTGCCGACCATCGTAACCAACTGTTCGAACAACTACGGTCCGTACCATTTCCCTGAAAAACTCATTCCATTGATGATTCTGAACGCACTCGACGGCAAACCGCTGCCCGTGTACGGCGACGGGATGCAAATCCGTGACTGGCTGTTTGTCGAAGATCACGCCCGAGCGCTGTATCAGGTTGTTACCGAAGGCGTTGTCGGAGAAACCTACAATATCGGTGGACACAATGAAAAAGCCAATATCGAAGTGGTTAAAACCATCTGTGCCCTGTTGGAAGAACTTGTTCCCGAAAAACCTGACGGTGTGGCACGCTACGAAGATTTGATTACCTTCGTGCAAGACCGCCCCGGTCATGACGTTCGCTACGCCATCGATGCCGCCAAAATCGGCAGGGAACTGGGCTGGAAACCGCAGGAAACGTTTGAATCCGGTATCCGCAAAACGGTGCAATGGTATTTGAACAATAAAACTTGGTGGCAAAATGTATTGAACGGCAGCTACCGTTTGGAACGTCTGGGCAAGCTGTAAACCATACCCGCCCTACATTGCAAACAACAGTCATCATCGAAAAAGGTATCTCCATGCACTCCCTGTCCCGCATTGTTTTATCGATAACTTTGACCTCTATCTTGTTCGTCTCTGCACCGATTTTGGCAAAAGAAAAACCACATCATGCCGCGCAAACGACCGTCAAGAAGACAGTAAAAGCCGATGGCAGCACTATTGAGCGGGCAGTTGTCATCATTGAAGACGACACTATGCGCGGCATTGGCGCCGAAAACCGCTGGATTGCAGAAAATATGCCGGGATACCGCAAAGTCGGACAAGCCCTGTTGCAGCAAAACGGCGGCGTCTATGACCGTATTGATGTGCAAAATGAAGCAGGCGACATCCGTTCCGTTTACTTCGATATCAAAAGCTTCTTTGGTATGGTAAACGGCAAGCCTCTTTAAAACCAAAGGTCGTCTGAAAACATTAGCCATGCACAAACTATGTTTTCAGACGACCTTAAAATCCATTTCACACATTTTGCTGATTTCAACAATCAGACCAACAAAGGACCCCCATGAAAGGCATCATCCTTGCCGGCGGCAGCGGCACGCGCCTCTACCCCATCACGCGCGGCGTATCCAAACAGCTCCTGCCCGTGTACGACAAACCCATGATTTACTATCCCTTGTCTGTATTGATGTTGGCGGGAATACGCGAAATCTTGGTCATTACCACCCCCGAAGACAATCCCTCTTTCAGACGACTGCTCGGCGACGGCAGCGATTTCGGCATCTCCATCAGCTACGCCGAACAACCCAGCCCCGACGGCTTGGCGCAAGCATTCATCATCGGCGAAGAGTTTATCGGCAACGACAACGTCTGCTTGGTTTTGGGCGACAATATTTTCTACGGTCAGTCGTTTACCCAAACCCTGAAACAAGCCGCCTCCAAAAAACACGGCGCCACCGTGTTCGGCTACCAAGTCAAAGACCCCGAACGCTTCGGCGTCGTCGAATTTGACGAAAACTTCAATGCCTTATCCATCGAAGAAAAACCAAAACAGCCCAAATCCGACTGGGCGGTAACAGGCTTATATTTCTACGACAACCGCGTCGTAGAATTTGCCAAACAAGTCAAACCGTCCGCGCGCGGCGAACTCGAAATCAGCACGCTCAACCAAATGTATCTTGACGACGGTTCATTGTCCGTCCAGCTTTTGGGGCGTGGCTTTGCATGGTTGGACACCGGTACGCATGAAAGTCTGCACGAGGCCGCCTCATTCGTCCAAACCGTGCAAAACATCCAAGACCTGCAAGTCGCCTGTCTCGAAGAAATCGCCTGGCGCAACGGCTGGCTTTCAGACGAGCGTTTGGAAGAACTCGCCCGCCCGATGGCAAAAAACCAATACGGCCAATACCTGTTACGTTTGTTGGCGGGTATAAACCGCTAAGCTCAAATCTATTGTATTCATAGCATCAAACGTAGTTTTTCTTGATTCGCTCAAGTGGAATTGAAAATATGAAAATCATTGATACCACCATTCCCGAAGTCAAACTTTTAGAACCGCAAGTCTTCGGCGACGCGCGCGGCTTCTTCATGGAAACCTTCCGCGACGAATGGTTTAAGGCCAACGTCTGCGACCGCACCTTCGTGCAGGAAAACCATTCCAAATCAGGCAAAGGCGTATTGCGCGGCCTGCATTACCAAACCGAAAACACGCAAGGCAAACTCGTCCGTGTCGTTGTCGGCGAAGTGTTCGACGTTGCCGTCGATATGCGCAAAGACTCGCCGACTTTCGGCAAATGGGCGGGCGAAATCCTGTCGGCTGAAAACAAACGCCAGCTTTGGGTACCCGAAGGTTTCGCACACGGCTTTTACGTTTTGAGCGATGAAGCCGAATTCGTTTACAAATGCACGGACTATTACAACCCGAAAGCCGAACATTCGCTGATTTGGAACGATCCGACCGTCGGCATCGAATGGCCGCTGCAAGGCGAACCCAACCTGTCGCCCAAAGACTTGGCAGGTAAAATCTTGGCAGAAGCCGCAACCTTTTAAGGTCGTCTGAAAACGATTGCAGGCGGTTATCCTATTTGCCCTTATGCGGCAGAATCAGGATAATGCGCCTGCATCGATTATTCTCAAACCCAAACGGCAAACACCATGAATTTTTACGATTTACTGATTTCTCCGTTCGCAGAGTTCGATTTCATGCGTTATGCGCTGGCATCGATATTCTGTCTGGCACTCAGTGCCGCACCTGTCGGCGTCTTCCTCGTGATGCGCCGTATGAGCCTGGTCGGAGACGCATTAAGTCATGCCGTTTTGCCCGGTGCCGCGATAGGTTATATTTTCGCCGGTTTGAGCCTACCGGCAATGAGCATAGGCGGCTTTGTTGCCGGCATGCTGATGGCCCTTTTGGCAGGATTGGTCAGCCGTTTTACCACTTTGAAAGAGGATGCCAACTTTGCCGCATTTTATTTGAGCAGTCTGGCAATCGGCGTCATCTTGGTCAGCAAACAAAAGGACGGCAGCGTAGATTTACTGCATTTGCTGTTCGGTTCCGTCTTGGCAGTGGACATCCCTGCATTACAACTGATTGCCATCGCCGCCAGCATAACGATTACCGCTTTGGCAATCATCTACCGCCCCTTAGTCTTGGAAAGCATAGACCCTCTGTTCCTAAAAGCCGTTGGCGGGAAAGGCGGCTTTTGGCATGTTGTGTTTCTGGTGTTGGTGGTTATGAACCTGGTTGCCGGCTTTCAAGCACTCGGCACGCTGATGTCAGTCGGTCTGATGATGTTGCCCGCCATTACCGCCCGCTTGTGGGCAAAAAATATGGGGATGTTGATTTTATTGTCAGTCTTGCTGGCACTCTCCTGCGGCTTTGCGGGCCTGCTGTTTTCGTATCACGTCGAAATACCGTCCGGCCCCGCCATTATTTTGTGTTGCGGCGTCTTATACACCCTGTCCGTCATCTTCGGCAGCGAAGGCGGCATATTGACCAAATGGATACGCGGCAAAAAACACCGCACTGCTTGACGGCAAGCCATACTCTCCAAACCAATCAACCCGTCAATCCATTGTTCCTGACCCGGTTTCATTGCCCAACTGAAACAAAAGGTCGTCTGAAAACCATCCCCTCGGTTTTCAGACGACCTTTTGCCATGAATCACACTCCACCGACCTTATCTTCCGATTCCGGTAGAAAATTCGATTATTCCCGTCCCAGCCTTGAATTTCATGTAAAAAATAGTAATAATAAGCCCTTTTCCAGCAGACCATACTGCCCGACCAACTCCCCTCAAGAAAGCACGAAACATGGCGTTAATCGTACATAAATACGGCGGCACATCAGTAGGCTCGCCCGAACGCATTAAAAACGTAGCCAAACGTGTCGCCAAAGCCCGCGCCGAAGGACACGACATCGTTGTCGTCGTATCCGCCATGAGCGGCGAAACCAACCGCCTGGTTGCGCTGGCGCACGAAATGCAGGAGCATCCCGATCCGCGCGAGCTGGACGTAGTCTTGTCCACCGGCGAGCAAGTGACCATCGGCCTTTTGGCAATGGCATTGAAAGACATCGGCGTGGATGCCAAAAGCTACACCGGCTGGCAGGTCGCCCTCAAAACCGATACTTCCCACACTAAAGCCCGCATCGAAAGCATCGATGACGAAAAAATGCGCGCCGACCTCGCCGAAGGCAAAGTCGTCATCGTCGCCGGCTTCCAAGGCATCAGCAGCGAAGGCGATATTTCCACGCTCGGACGCGGCGGTTCCGACACCTCCGCCGTTGCGCTTGCCGCAGCCCTCAAAGCGGACGAATGCCAAATCTATACCGACGTAGACGGCGTTTACACCACCGACCCCCGCGTCGTACCCGAAGCGCGCCGCATGGATACGGTTACATTTGAAGAAATGATCGAACTGGCAAGCCTCGGTTCGAAAGTTTTGCAAATCCGTTCAGTAGAATTCGCCGGAAAATACAAAGTGCGCCTGCGCGTACTGAGCAGCCTGCAAGATGGCGGCAACGGCACCTTAATTACCTTTGAAGAGGACGACAACATGGAAAGAGCTGCCGTAACCGGTATCGCATTCGATAAAAACCAAGCCCGCATCAACGTGCGCGGCGTACCCGACAAACCCGGCGTCGCCTATCAGATTTTAGGCGCGGTTGCCGATGCCAACATCGAAGTCGACATGATCATCCAAAATGTCGGCAGCGAAGGCACTACCGATTTCTCCTTCACCGTACCACGCGGCGAGTACAAACAAACCATCGAAATCCTGACCAAACTGCAAGACAGCATCGGCGCAGCCGCCATCGACGGCGACGACACCGTGTGCAAAGTCTCCGCAGTCGGCTTGGGCATGCGTTCGCACGTCGGCGTTGCCGCCAAAATCTTCCGCACCCTCGCGGAAGAAGGCATCAACATCCAAATGATTTCCACCTCAGAAATCAAAGTTTCCGTCTTAATTGACGAGAAATACATGGAACTCGCCACCCGCGTCCTGCATAAAGCGTTTGATTTGGGTTAATCGGGTTATATGTTTGAAAGGTCGTCTGAAATTTTATTTTCAGACGACCTTTTTTATGAGAAACCGTAGGTTGGAATCTATATCCGATAATATCTTCTTAGCTGTTTATCGGACATCTCCTCCATAAGCGCAACCTAAAAAAGTAGTAATTGATTTTAGAATTCTGACAAGGTATAGGATATATGTGGAATATTAAAGATATTGAACATGATGAATTAATTCAATTCTTAAAGAATGAAAAATTCTACGCTTCACCTTTTAACATAAAAGATGATCAAATTAAGATAATCCATGATGGTGATTTAGCTACTTATTTTGCAACTGATGATTCAGAAGAATTTTTTCAAGATTGGCAATCTTTATGGGAAAACCAGATAGTCAATTTAAATATTTACGAAAATAGCAACATACTATCCAAAATTAATCATTTTTTGGAAGAAGAATTAAATTATTCAAAGGACTTTTGTGGCGCAACCAAAAAAGTTGGTTATGATGCTGGTACGGAAATCTCCCTCCTTTTTAATAATATGGAGGGAGATATGCTAAAACTTTTATTATGCGTTGCCCATAATAAAACATCTCCATTTATTGAAAAAATGAGGCTAATTTATCTCAATAATGGTTTTCCATGTGGATATGAAGGTTCCTATCCTAATGGAAAATTTGTGGCCTTTTCTAATAAATAAATTATCAGCAGTCTGTAGGTTAATCTGTGATATTTGAAGAGAGTTTAAGCAGATTTGGGGCGTTATTCATAAAAATATTTTTAAGTTTGCTATATCAATACCCTAATTGGATTCCCTCTCCAAAGTCGTCTGAAAATAAGAAACCTTTTTTACCACCGTCGGACTAACAGATTATCAACGCAATATTTAAGGAGCTTTATGACTGCTTTCATCCGCTTCGTTTCAGTGTTGCTGACCGCATTCGCATTGACCGCCTGCGTAAGCGCCGCTGCCAAACCTGTTGCAGGAAAACGCGTCGCGGTGCAGTCTTCCAAAGGCAAGGTCATGCTGCCCGCCGATTATGCCAAAATGATCAACGACTTTCCCGAGCCTGATCCGAAACTGCTGGAGCCGATCCCCATTTCAAATGTGAAATCGCCATACGGACGGGCGGATTTGGTTAAATTTTTCGAAATCGTTTTACAGTCTCATTCGGAATTGATGGCGGCACAAGATGAATTTAACCGGGCCGGAGAAAATTCGACACATTCTCCAGAATTTTTTGAAGCTGCAAAAAAGCTGGATGATGAGTGGAAAAAAGTTACCGGAAGATTTTTGGATGCTGATTTCCGCGATCCTGAAATTAAAGCAGTGGTTAACCGGAGGATCGAAATCAACATATTGGCAAATAAGGTTTTGGAATATTTGATAAAACATCAAAAAACCTTGATGGCTGAAGGAGAAAGAGACCCTGAAATAAACCGATTGGATGTAATGGCTTTTCTAGAAAAACGAAATAAAGCTCAAGAAGGAGTTAAGAAAAGCAATGCAGAAATATTGAAAGCCGTCCGTGCATTAAAGAAAAAATATTCCCTATAATCCCCCCAAAGGTCGTCTGAAAACGCTACCGAAGCCGTTTCAGACGACCTTTTTGCAAACTGATTGATAACATATTAAAACCATATCCCAAGCCTGCCGAAATATGCCATAATAGCCACGCAGCGCGCTTTTGCGCCGCATTCGAAAAGAAAAACCTAACCTACAAGAGAATATCCCATGACTAGCAAAGCCACCATTATCTACACCCATACCGACGAAGCCCCCGCGCTGGCGACCCAATCCCTGCTGCCGATTGTGCAGGCGTTTACCCGCCATGCCGGTATCGAAGTCAAAACCAGCGATATTTCCCTGTCCGGCCGCATTCTGGCGGCGTTCCCCGAATATCTGACCGAAGCGCAGCACGTATCCGACGCGCTTGCCGAGTTGGGCGAACTGGTGAAACAGCCCGACGCCAACGTGATCAAACTGCCGAACATCAGCGCGTCCGTACCGCAACTGACCGCCGCGATTAAAGAATTGCAGGCCAAAGGCTTTGCCGTCCCCGATTATCCCGCCGACCCGCAAACCGACGAAGAAAAAGCCGTGCGCGAGCGTTACGACCGCATCAAAGGCAGCGCGGTCAACCCTGTCCTGCGCGAAGGCAACTCCGACCGCCGCGCGCCTAAAGCAGTGAAAAACTTTGCGAAAAAAAATCCGCACAGCATGGGCGCATGGACCAAAGACTCCAAAACCCACGTTGCCACCATGCAAAGCGGCGACTTTTTCCATAACGAACAATCCGTTACCGTACCCGATGCGACTTCCGTATCCATCGTGTTCACCGACAAACAAGGCAACAAGAAAGAGTTGCGCGAGCCCGTCGCCCTGAAAGCCGGCGAAATCATCGACGCGACCGTGATGAGCAAAAAAGCCCTGCTCACCTTCCTTGCCGAACAAGTAAAAGATGCGAAAGCAAAAGGCGTTTTGTTCTCGCTGCACATGAAAGCCACCATGATGAAAGTGTCCGACCCAATTATCTTCGGACACGCCGTCAAAGTATTCTTCGCACCCGTCTTTGAAAAATTCGGCGACAAACTGGCTGCCGCCGGCGTCAACGTCAACAACGGCTTCGGCAACCTGCTTGCCAATCTGGACAAACTGGATGCGGACACCCGCGCCGCCGTCGAAGCCGAAATCGCCGCCGTTTACGCCGCCAACCCCGATTTGGCGATGGTCGATTCCGACAAAGGCATCACCAACCTGCACGTTCCCAGCGACGTCATCGTCGATGCTTCCATGCCCGCGATGATCCGCAACTCCGGCCGCATGTGGGACAAAGACGGCAAAGCGCAAGACACCAAAGCCGTGATTCCCGACAGCAGCTACGCAGGCGTTTATCAAGCAACCATCGACTTCTGCCGCGAACACGGCGCGTTCGATCCGACAACCATGGGTACCGTGCCCAACGTCGGTCTGATGGCGCAAGCAGCCGAAGAATACGGCTCGCACAATAAAACCTTCGAAATCGAAGCCGACGGTCAAGTTCAAGTCATCGATGCGGCGGGCAAAGTCCTGATGCAGCACGACGTTGAAGCTGGCGACATCTGGCGCATGTGCCAAACCAAAGACGCCCCCGTCAAAGACTGGGTACAACTCGCCGTCAACCGCGCCCGCCTGAGTAACACGCCCGCCGTGTTCTGGCTCGACGAAAACCGTCCGCACGACAAGAGCCTGCTTGCCAAAGTCAAAGCCTACCTTGCCGAATTGGATACCAACGGCCTCGACATCCGCGTCCTCGCCCCCGAAGAAGCCGCCAAGTTCAGCCTGGGTCGTCTGAAAAACGGCGAAGACACCATTTCCGTAACCGGCAACGTCTTGCGCGATTATCTGACCGACCTGTTCCCGATTTTGGAACTCGGCACCAGCGCGAAAATGCTGTCTATCGTTCCATTGATGAACGGCGGCGGTATGTTTGAAACCGGCGCTGGCGGCTCCGCACCGAAACACGTCCAACAGTTCCTCGAAGAAAACCACCTGCGCTGGGACTCGCTGGGCGAATTCCTCGCACTCGCCGTATCGTTTGAACATCTGGCGCAAAAAACCGGCAACACCAAAGCCCAAGTCCTCGCCGACACGCTGGATGCCGCCACCGAAAAACTGCTGTTGAACGACAAATCGCCCAAACGCAAAGCAGGCGAACTCGACAACCGCGGCAGCCATTTCTACCTGACGCTCTACTGGGCGCAAGAGCTGGCAGCGCAGGATAAAGACGCGGAATTGAAAGCAACGTTTGCGCCGCTGGCAGAAACCCTGACCGCCGACGAAGCCAAAATCGTTGCCGAACTTTCCGCCGCGCAAGGCAAAGCAGCCGATATCGGCGGCTACTACGCCCCCGACGCTGCAAAAGCCGCCCAAGCCATGCGCCCGAGCGAAACATTCAATCAGGCATTGGCAAAGCTGTAAAAGCATTACGGTAAGGCTGTAAACATGAAAGGTCGTCTGAAAACCTGTATTCAAAGGTTTTCAGACGACCTTTTTATAGTGGATTAAATTTAAATCAGGACAAGGCGATGAAGCCGCAGACAGTACAG
>JVVZ01000214.1:0-1190 GCA_001062585.1 Neisseria meningitidis | reverse complement strand
TTGAGCTAAGGCGAGGCAACGCCGTACTGGTTTAAAGTTAATCCACTATAAAACGTTTTCAGACGACCTTTCATTCATTCCGCCAAACCGTTCAGCCTTTCGGATAAAACCGCACCACGTTTTCCCCCTCGGGCAGCGTCAGTTTCTTCACGGCATGACCGTACACGGTTTCGAGCGTGACGGTCAGACCGCCTTCGGTTTCAAAAATCTTATCCACAAACGCATCAGCCGCTTGGGCGTCGTCGTTGAATTTCAAGGCGTGCCACAAGCCCAAGGTTTCCATGTCCTGCCGGAACGTCGCCGCCTTGCGGTAGCTCAATTCGAGCTTGGCGGTGTCGGTCACGGGGTCGTAGAAACCGTTGTCGGCAAGCATGTCGCCGAGGTCGTGCATATCGATTAAGGTCGGCGTTTCACACGCTATCCCCGCGCTTTTCAGACGACCTGTCAGCTCGGTCAGGCTGTCGCGGCCAAAATGGGTGAAGAATAATAAACCGTCTGTTTTCAAAGCGTTTGCCCAGTTTTTGAGGGCGGGCAGGATTTCGTCCGCGCGGGGCAGGCTGAGGTTTGCCCACAACATATCGGCAGAGGCTTCGGGCAGCGGGTCGGTCAGGGCTTGGCAGTGTTGCGGGACGGTTTTGCCGGTAAGTTTTTGCCAAAAACCGCTTTTACGCGCGGCTGCGGCGGTTTGGAGGAAATCGGCGCGCGGGTCGTATTCTTCGAATACCGCATTCGGATAACGCGCGGCAAGCAGGCTGCGGCTGATGTCCGCGTCCGCACCGACCAGCAGGATGCGTTTGGGCGCGTTGCGGACGATTTGCAGCCGCTCGTCGGTGTCTTGGGCGAGATGGCGGTGGATTTGCCAGCGTTTGTCTTGGGGGTTCATGTTTCAGACGACCTTTTTCTTCTTTTTTGAAGGGGTGGTTTTTGTACCGTTGTTGATGTTTGTATAGGGATGGCGGTTCTATGTTCTTATGCCGCATTTCGAAAACCACCCTAATCCTCGTATGTCGTCATTCCCGCGCAGGCGGGAATCCAGACCTCTAGTTTTCAGAAATATTCAAAGATTACCGTCATTTCAAACTTCTGGATTCCCGCCTGCGCGGGAATGACGAAAAGGGTTTTCTGCCATTTTAATCTATTATAGTCAATTAAAATCAAAATAGGACAGTAACGCATCGTCAAATCGGGCG
>JVVZ01000213.1:0-4721 GCA_001062585.1 Neisseria meningitidis | reverse complement strand
TCTTTGAGCTAAGGCGAGGCAACTCCGTACTGGTTTAAAGTTAATCCACTATACCCCCCAAAGGTCGTCTGAAACCACACAAAGCATTACCCTATGATTCATCCCAATTTCAAAGAATACCTTCCCTCCTATTATTTCAGCACCATCAATCCCCACGCCGCTTATCCCAAGCTTGAAGGTCGTCTGAAAACTGAGACCTGCGTCATCGGCGGAGGATTGACAGGACTTTGCACCGCCCTTCCCCTTGCCGAAAACGGACGCGAAGTAACCGTACTCGAAGCCGCCCGTATCGGCTTCGGCGCATCAGGGCGCAGCGGCGGGCAAGTCATCAGCGATTACGCCTGTGGTATGGAAGAAATCGAAAAACAAGTCGGCTTGGAACAAGCCCGCTGGTTTTGGCAGCAATCCCTGCAAGCCGTCGAACTCGTTGACGAACGGGTTAAAAAACATCAAATCGCCTGCGACTGGCAGCGCGGCTATGCCACCGTCGCCATCCGCCCGCAGCATTGGGAAGAATTGCAACAATGGCATGAACACGCCCGACAACATTACGGCGCTACCCATTACCAACTCTGGGATAAAGCCACACTCAAGCAACAACTTGCCAGCGATATGTACTTAGGCGCACAGTTCGATCCTCATTCCGGCCATCTCCATCCGCTCAACTATACCCTGGGCATCGCCCGCGCCGCCGCCGAAGCAGGCGCGCAGATTTTCGAACAGTCCCCGATGACCCGTATCGAACCCTATCAAGGCGGCTGGCTCGTCCATACCCCGGACGGCAGCATCGAATGTCAAAACCTCGTGTATGCCGTCAACACCTACGCCGGTTTGCATCAAAAATTCAAGCCGTTGGAAAAAAAAGCCATCGCCGTCAGCACCTTCATTATCGCCACCGAACCGCTGGGCGGACGCGCCAAAGAACTCATCCGCAACAACATGGCCGTCTGCGACAACCGCCACGTCCTCGACTACTACCGCCTCAGCGCCGACGGCCGCCTGCTCTTCGGCGGTAAAGACAACGAGTTCATCGACGACCCCGACCGCATGACCGAGCTTGTCCGCCAAGACATGCTCAAAGTCTTCCCCCAGCTTGCCGATGTCAAAATCGAACATTCCTGGGGCGGCGAATGCGACATTACTGCCAACCTAGCCCCCCACTTCGGCAGACTCGCGCCCAATGTTTACTATGCCCAAGGCTACTCGGGACACGGCATGGCGATTACCGGCATAGCAGGCCTTGCCATTGCCGAAGCCATCATAGGTGACGATGGTCGTCTGAAACCGTTTGAAAAACTCAAACACCCCAGCATCATTACCCAACCTTTCCTGCGCAAACTCGGCTCCTTCCTCGGCTCGAAATATTACCAATGGAAAGACAGCCGTTAAGCATTTGGTTAAGCTCGAACACATCAACAAAAGGTCGTCTGAAAACCCGATTCAGGTTTCAGACGACCTTTTTGATATTGAATTGAAGGCTTCCAATCAAAATGCTATCGCATCAAATGTTCAACGAACGCTCGATGCATTTAGATTCCTACCCTCTCCGTTTGTGCTCCAAACCCATTACATCAAATGAATCCCGCTTGCCGGATTGGAAACATTCTCATATACGGTAATCGAAACAATTTTCCCGCTTTCGTCAAACACAATTTCCAGATAAGGCTTATCAGGGCTGCGGTCGCGGTTGAAAAGGCGGAATACCCTTTGCGCCTCAAAAATCTTCCCGCGCGCTTTCAAATATTCGGGCAACCGGCTGATGTTTTGAAAACTGCCGCCAAACCCGCCGCCATGTTTCTTGAGATATTCCGGCGTTCCTTCTATGTCGAAATTCCGCGTTATCCTTAGCGGCTCATTTGAACCTTGGCTTGTCTGTTTGCCTGTTGATAAAACCAAAGTATCCCGATGCCTGAGTGCTTTCATTTCTTGTACCACCGGTTCAACCGCCTGCTGATTATGGCTCCGCTCCCCTTTTCCCATCTGATCAATAGCCTCTATCACTTTATCAACGTTTTTAGGATCATTCGGATCAATATCAGGGAACAGTGCCTGCTCCAGCGGATCGTCTCCGCCGGGAATGCCCCAAATCGCCGCTAATTCTTTAGGGCTGCGTTCAAACAAACAACTGGAATCGATATTTTCGGCAACCTGACGGACAAAATCATCAATGCCGTCAATCTGATGCAGGTTGGTGCAATTTGAAGAAGGTGCGCCTTCTACTTGCTTGACGCTATTAGAGTTGGACGCGATTGGATTCAAATCGGATTGGGAAGAAGCTGATGACGCGGAGGATGGAACAGCGGATGCGCCGACTTCTTTTGTTTTATCTTCTTTGCTTGGAGAACACGCGGTCAGCATGATTGCGGTAAGCCATAAGAGAAGTGATGACGTTTCGTTTTTCATTATTTTGTTTTCAACATAAAGAGGTCGTCTGAAAATCTGCCATTTCATTTTTCAGACGACCTGTTATTCATAGAACTCAAGAACCTTGTTATTGCCAGCAAGGTGCTCAATCCATCTTACCCGACGCGGTAAAACGCCAAGCTGCCCAAAAGGTTGGGAAAATGTTTGACCTGTTTGTTGCCCGCCATGACGGCGCGCTCGAGGACGCGGATTTTGTTTTTGGCGCACAATAAATCAAAGTCTTTGAGCGTACACCAATGGATATTCGGCGTGTCGTACCAATGGTAGGGCATGCGTTCGGAAACCGGCATATGCCCACCGATGGCGATTTGGAAGCGGTTGCGCCAGTAGCCGAAATTCGGGAAGCTGACAATCGCCTGTTTCGCCACGCGCATGAGGCAGCGCAGGATTTTTTCGGTATTCTGCATGGCTTGGATGGTTTGGCTCAAGACAATAACGTCAAACGTCTGGTCGCCAAATTCCGCCAAACCCTGCTCCAAATCGGCTTGGATGACGTTTACGCCGCGCGACATGGCGGCGATGACGCTGTCGGTGTCGATTTCGATGCCGTAGCCGCTGCATTTTTTGTGCTCCACCAAAGCCGCCAGCAATTCGCCGTCGCCGCAGCCCAAGTCCAAGACGCGGCTGCCTTCGGGAATCCAGTCGTAAATCAACTGCAAATCGTCGCGCAAATTCATGATCGGCAATCCTTGTCAACATTGTTCATATAAACCGCTACGGCGCGCATATAAGCCTCGTCTTCCATCAAAAAGGCGTCATGGCCGTGGTTGGATTTGACTTCGATATACTGCACCGGCTTGTGCGCGGCAATCAGCGCTTTGACCAGCTCTTTGGAACGCGCGGGCGAGAAACGCCAGTCGGTGCTGAAGCTGGCGACAAAAAATTTCGCTTTCACATTTTGCAGGGCGCGGGTCAGGCTATCGCCGAAATCTGCCGCCGGATCGAAATAGTCCAAAGCCTTTGTCATAAGCAGGTAAGTGTTGGCATCGAACCGTCCGACGAATTTGTCGCCCTGATAGCGCAGATAGGATTCCACTTCAAATTCAACGCCGTAGCCGTATTGATAGCCGTTTGAACGCAAATCGCGTCCGAATTTTTTGCCCAAACCGTCTTCGGCAAGATACGTAATGTGCCCCATCATGCGGGCAATCCGTAAGCCTCGTGCAGGAACGGTATTGCGGCTGCGGTAATGTCCTTCGTTGAAATCAGGGTCGGTCAAAATCGCCTGACGCGCCACATCGTTGAACGCGATATTTTGCGTCGAGAGTTTCGGCGCAGACGCAATCACCAAGGCATGGCGCACGCGCTCGGGATAGGAAATCGTCCATTGCAAAGCCTGCATACCGCCTAAGCTGCCGCCGACAATCGCCGCCCATTGTTCGATACCGAGATAATCGGCAAGCGCGGCTTGGGATTTTACCCAGTCCTTTACCGTAACCACCGGAAAATCCGCGCCGTATTCCCTGCCCGTTTCAGGATTGATCGACAAAGGCCCGCTGCTGCCGTCGCAGCCGCCCAGATTGTTCAAACCGACCACAAAAAAACGTTCCGTATCAATCGGTTTGCCGGGTCCAACCATATTGTCCCACCAGCCCGCATATTTATCCTCCGCCGAATGTCTGCCCGCAACATGATGGTTGCCCGACAGCGCATGGCAGATTAAAACCGCATTGTTTTTTTCGGCATTCAGCTCGCCGTAGGTTTCAATCATCAGATCGAAACGCGGCAAAGTTTTACCGTTTTCCAAAACCAGCGGCATCTCAAACGGAATTTTTTGGGGCGTTACAATGCCCACTGAGGCACTTTGACTCATATCCTGTTCCAACAAATGCGGCGAAAAGCGTTATTATATAGCAAACGGCATGACTTTTTGACACGGTCGGACAAGCAGCCCGACGCGCTGAAACATCCGTCCCCATGCTGCCGCGCCCGAACCATACTTTTTCAGACGACCTCCCCCGCTTCCCGATATGATAGGCAGACTTTTCCGTATTTTTTTCTTTTTCGCACTTGCCGCGCTGATCATCAACCGCCTCTTCAGCCGCAAGCAAAAACGCGCCCTGCGCGATGTCGCCAAAATCAGCGCATGGGTGCTGCTCGGTGCTGCCGCAGCGACGCTGTTTTGGTATCTGGTCATGCTGTATTTCAAACACATTCCGGATTCTTATTGAACGGATGTTGATAGCCAGACAAAAGGTCGTCTGAAAACCCAAATTCAGGTTTTCAGACGACCTTTTCCCGTATATTATAGTCAATTAAAATCAAAATAGGACAGTAACGCATCGTCAAATCGGGCG
>JVVZ01000212.1:0-8953 GCA_001062585.1 Neisseria meningitidis | reverse complement strand
CTTTGAGCTAAGGCGAGGCAACGCCGTACTGGTTTAAAGTTAATCCACTATATTAAACAAATCAGCACCGCATTAGCTGCACTATGTACAGAATTGCGATTGCCCTATATCGAAAACATATTAATACACCACGAAACCCAAAATTGTTTAATCACCCGGTTTTCTATTCCATTAGCAACAAAAATAGAGCCATCCCCATATAATCACAAAGTATTACTTACCGTTAAAACCAGGTTTTAAGATTTGTAAATTTGACATAGGTCAAATTATTGCAAATAATGGATTCATATAATGTTAATGTTTAGAGTATCGAATAATCGGGAACAGCCATGTCCTGCCTAAAAACGAAACACACATCAGGCATCTTGAATATGATGCTGGCGATGTTTGCCGTATTTATCCTATTGTTTTCGACACTGCCCGCTTACGCTGAGCGTTTGCCTGACTTTTTGTCAAAAGTCCAGCCTTCGGAAATTTTTCCGGGTGCAGACCGTTATGGCAAGCCTGAAGGCAAGCCTATGGTTGCCCGTGTTTATAAGGGCGACGAGCAGTTGGGTTTGGTGTATATCACGACGGACGTGGTCAATACACGCGGCTATTCGAGCAAACCGATTGATACGATGATGGCTTTGGCCAACGACGGAACGATCGCCGGTGCGAAGCTGGTCGATCACCATGAGCCGATTATGCTTATTGGTATCCCGCAATCGCGTGTGGATAAATTCATCAATAAGTATATCGGTTTGAATTTTATTAAAAATCCACCTACTCCGGGCGTCGCCCCCGGGGACATCATCAGTGGCGCGACCGTTACGCTGATGGTGATTAACGACAGTATCCAACGTTCGTTCAAAGTTGTTGCCGGCAAATATGGTTTGGGCACTGACAAAGCCGTTCAGACGGCCTCCGCCAATGCTGCGGATACGCAACAGGCTGCCGCTCCTGCGGCTCAAACCCGGCCTCGCCGCGCTGTCAACCCTGACAAGCAGGATATCCAATCTTGGAATGCACTGCTGGAACAAAAAGCCATCGGTCATCTGCACATTACTGTTGACGAAATCAACAAGCTGTTTGAAAAAGGCGGCAAAGCAGGTGTTGCCGAACATGCCGAACAAGGTGCAGGCGACGATACCTTTATCGATTTGTACACTGCCGTAGTCAGCCAGCCTTCCATCGGCAAAAGCCTGCTGGGCGAGGAAGGTTGGAAAAACCTGCAAAACCGTCTGCAACCGGGTCAACAAGCTGTCTTGGTTGCCGGTGAAGGCCGTTATTCTTGGAAAGGTTCGGGTTATGTCCGCGGCGGTATTTTCGACCGTATCGAGATGATTCAAGGCGAAAACAGCTTCCGCTTCACCGACGCGCAACACGAACGCTTGGTTGATTTGGCAGCCGAAGGCGCACCCCACTTTAAAGAAGTATCTTGGTTTACGATTCCCGAAGGTGTGGAATTCGATGCTGCCGAACCTTGGCGTTTGCAGTTGATGGTTCAACGCGTACTGAGCGTAAACGACAAAGCGTTCGTAACCGCCGATTTGGATTACGAGCTGCCTCAAGGTTACTATGTCGATGACCCGAAAGCACCGCCCGTCGAAATCAGCGCGCCAGTCGAACCGGCAGCTGCCCCTGCCGCCGACCAAGCTTCAGACACCAAAGGCATAGCCGAAGAAGCCTCTTCAAACGACGGTGCATCCAACCAACTCTGGAAACAGGTGTGGAAAGCGAAACAAGGACAAATCGCCGTAGTCGGCATCGCCTTGACCATCCTGCTTTTGGTCTTCCTGTTCCAAGACTGGATTGTCCGCTATGAGAAATGGTACGACCGCTTCCGCCTGGTATTCCTGACATTTACCCTGTTCTATATCGGCTGGTACGCTCAGGCGCAACTGTCGGTCGTCAATACGCTGACGCTGTTCTCCGCCATCCTGACCGAATTCCGTTGGGACTTCTTCCTGATGGATCCGATTGTGTTCATCCTGTGGCTGTTTACCGCCGCAACCATGTTGCTGTGGAACCGCGGTACATTCTGCGGCTGGCTCTGCCCCTTCGGTTCGCTGCAAGAGTTGACCAACCGTATCGCCAAAAAATTGGGCGTGAAACAGATTACCGTGCCGCACCTGCTGCACACGCGCCTGACTGCGATTAAATACGTCATTTTCTTCGCACTGTTGGCAATTTCCCTGTACGATTTGGGTACGGCGGAAAAATTCGCAGAGGTAGAACCCTTTAAAACGGCGATTATTTTGAAATTCGTCCGCGAATGGTGGTTTGTCGCGTTTGCCGTTACCCTTTTGGTTGCCGGCCTGTTTATCGAACGCTTCTTCTGCCGCTATCTGTGCCCATTGGGCGCGGGCATCGCCCTACCCGGCCGCTTCCGCGTATTCGACTGGCTTCGCCGCTACAAAATGTGCGGCAACCCTTGCCAAATCTGTACGCACGAATGCCCCGTTCAGGCGATTGCACCGGAAGGCGACATCCATCCGAACGAATGTATCCAGTGCCTGCACTGCCAAGTCATGTATCACCATGACACACGTTGCCCGCAAGTTGTGGCAACCAACAAGAAAAAACAAAAACAGGCGGCGGCAAAAGCCGACCCCGAAACCGCATCTGCAAAACAGCAGCCTGGGGAGCAGGTTGTGCAGTTTGTGAAAAAAGAAACCGCCCCTAAAGCCGGCGAATAATCTGAAACCCTAAAGAAATACCGGGTCAACCGTACCCACACTTATAAACATAAATACGTTTTTTCAATCGGCAGGTCGTCTGAAAACGCCGGCTGCCGAATTTTATCCAAGGAGTGTTGTATGTCAGACGAAAAATTAGAACAAAACGGCTTAAGCCGTCGTTCATTCTTAGGTACTGCCGCCGTTTCAGGCGCAGGTATTGCCGGCGCCGGTCTGTTGGGTTTGGCGGGCTGTTCCAAAGAGGGTGGCGATAAAGCCGCCGCTTCAGGTGCTGCGCCTGCCGCCAAAACCGAGTCTCATGCCTCTGCCGAACCGGGCAAACAGACTTCCGAAGTCGGTCCGGGCGAACTCGACCAATACTACGGCTTCCTCTCCGGCGGCCAATCGGGCGAAATGCGCTTGATCGGCGTACCTTCCATGCGCGAACTGATGCGTATCCCCGTATTCAACATGGACAGCGCGACCGGTTGGGGCCGTACCAACGAGAGCCTGCGTATTTTGAATGAAAAAAATACGCCGGAAACCAACCAGTTCCTGAAAGACAGCGGCCTGCGCTGCTACCCTAACGGCGACTTGCACCACCCTCACTTGTCGTTTACCGACCAGACTTACGACGGCCGCTACGCGTATGCCAACGACAAAGCAAACAACCGCGTTTGCCGCGTCCGCCTGGACTTCATGAAAACCGACAAAATCACCGAAATCCCTAACGTTTCCGGTGTACATGGTCTGCGTCCGCAACGTTATCCGAAAACCGGCTATGTCTTTGCCAACGGCGAACACATCGTACCGGTAAGCGGCGTGGGTACTTGGAACGACGCCAAAACTTGGAATGCCGTTTATACCGCCATTGACGGCGAAACCATGGACATCGCATGGCAAGTATTGGTGGACGGCAACTTGGACAACGGCGATGCCGACTACCAAGGCAAATACTCCTTCTCCACCTGCTACAACTCCGAACGCGCCCTGACCGTACAAGGTGCTTCTTCCAACGAGCAAGACTGGTGCGTAGTCTTCAATCTTGCCGCCATCGAAGAAGGCATCAAAAAAGGCGACTTCAAAGAAGTCAACGGCGTGAAAATGCTGGACGGCCGCGCAGAAGCCAATTCCCCTTACACCCGCTACATCCCCGTGCCGAACTCTCCGCACGGCTGTAACGCTTCCCCTGACGGTAAATACATCATGCTCAACGGTAAACTGTCTCCGACCGTTACCGTATTGGACGTCAGCAAACTGGACGATTTGTTCGCCGGCAAAATCAAAGAGCGCGACGTGGTTGTCGCCGAACCCCAACTGGGTCTCGGTCCTTTACACACCGCGTTTGACGGCCGCGGCAACGCCTACACCACGCTGTTTATCGACAGCCAAATGGTCAAATGGAACATCGACGACGCCATCAAAGCCTACAAAGGCGAAAAAGTGGATCCGATCAAACAGAAACTCGACGTCCACTACCAACCCGGCCACAACCATACGACCATGGGCGAAACCAAGGAAGCCGACGGCAAATGGCTGGTGTCTTTGAACAAATTCTCCAAAGACCGCTTCCTCAACGCCGGCCCGCTGAAACCGGAATGCGACCAGTTGATCGACATTTCCGGCGACGAAATGCGCCTGGTACACGACAACCCGACCTTTGCCGAACCGCATGACCTGTGTCTGGTTGCCGCTTCCAAAGTCAACCCGAAAAAAACCTGGGACCGCAAAGACCCATGGTTCTGGCAAGACGCTGTGGAACAGGCGAAAAAAGACGGTGTCGAGCTGGAAAAAGCCGCCAAAGTCATCCGCGAGGGCAACAAAGTCCGCGTATACATGACTGCCGTTGCGCCTGCGTACAGCATCCCGCAATTCGAAGTCAACCAAGGCGACGAAGTGACCGTATATGTGACCAACGTCGAAACCATCGAAGACTTGACCCACGGCTTCACTTTGGAAGGCTACGGCATCGCCATGGAAATCGGCCCGCAAGCTACCCAATCGGTAACCTTCAAAGCCGTCCGTCCGGGCGTACACTGGTACTACTGCCAATGGTTCTGCCACGCCCTGCACATGGAAATGTCCGGTCAAATGATCGTTAAACCCCGATAATCGGGTTTGACGGTTTATCACTGACTTAACGGAAAGGTCGTCTGAAAAAACTTTCAGGTCTTAGCAAAACCCGCTGCCCTCGTTTTCAGACGACCTTTTATAGCAGAACCGTTTGGACGCAACAGACTGTTCCGCTATAAAACAAAAACACGGCCCTCACAGGCAGGCATCACCGTGCCGACGCATACCGCACGAATCAGAGGAACTCCATGCACACACCCCAATTCAAAACATGGCGACGCGCTGTCCTGACATTTATGTTCGGCGGCATGATTCAGACGACCTTTGCGGCCACCATCGACGTTTCCCCTACCGACAACCTCCCCGAAGTCATCGCGCGCGCGCAGGCAGGCGATACGCTCAAGCTCGCCTCCGGCACTTACAAAACCAAACTGCTTATCGACAAACCCATCACTATCGAAGGCCCTGCCGACCGCTCCGCCAAAATCGAAGGCGACCGCACCGGCCGCACCATTGCCGTCATCGCCCCCGACGTTACCCTGCGCAACCTCACCGTCACCCGTTCCGGCATGAGCCTGCCCGCCATGGACGCCGGCATCTACCTCGAAGAAACCGCCCCCCGCGCCTTAATCGAACACAACAACATCCTCGACAACTCCGTCGGCGTGTATATCCACGGTTCTGCCGAATCCATGGTGCGCGAGAACAAAATCGTCGGCGACTCCACCCTGCGCGTCAACGAACGCGGCAACGGCGTAACCGTCTGGAACGCCCCCGGCGCGCAAGTCGTCAGCAACGACATTTCCAAAGGCCGCGACGGCATTTTCTCCAACACCAGCAAAAACAACACCTATAAAAACAACCGCTTCAGCGACCTGCGTTTCGCCGTCCACTACATGTACACCAACGACAGCGAAGTCAGCGGCAACATTTCCGTCGGCAACAACATGGGCTACGTTTTGATGTTTTCCGACCGCCTCAACGTGTACGGCAACATCGCCGTCGGCAGTCGCGACCAAGGCATCATGCTCAACTACGTCAACTATTCCGACATCCACGACAACATCATTAACAAAGCCGGCAAATGCGTTTTCGCCTACAACGCCAACTACAACAAAATCGTTGCCAACCATTTTGAAAACTGCCAAATCGGCATCCACTTCACCGCCGCCATCGAAGGCACCACCCTTTCCGACAACGCCTTCATCAACAACGAAAGCCAAGTCAAATACGTCAGCACACGTTTTCTTGACTGGGGCGAAGGCGGACGCGGCAACTACTGGAGCGACAACAGCGCGTTCGACCTCGACGGCGACGGCTTCGGCGACAGCGCGTACCGCCCCAATGGCATCATCGACCAAATCATCTGGCGCGCGCCCGTTTCCCGCCTCCTGATGAACAGCCCCGCCATCAGCATCGTCAAATGGGCGCAATCGCAGTTCCCCGCCATCCTCCCCGGCGGCGTGATCGACAGCAAACCGCTGATGAAGGCGGGCAGCAACAAAACCACCACCAAATACGAGGCCATGAAAGAACAACTGTTGCAAGAAGCCAAAACCCATCAGTCCGAATGGAGCGATGCCGAAAACGGCGCATTAAACTGAGCGGAACGCTGTGAACACCTCCTCTCCTGCAAGGTCGTCTGAAAACTCTTCAGACGACCTTGAAACCCCCGCAGCAAGGTTTTGCCCCTCATTGCCGTACCAACGGAAATCCGCCGCAAATACGGTGCAACCCGCAACGCAGGCAACAGTCAAAGACATAAACCCATAACAAACGTCGTCTGAAACCCTTCTCCCTTTTTCAGACGACCCCATACAAAGAACGCCCTTTTCAGACGACCCTCAACGTCGTCTGAAATCCATCCACACAAGGAAGCACTCATGAGCGCACACCATGTCGAATTGAGAAACGTAACCAAACGCTTCGGCGCACAAAAAGCCGTCAACCAAGTCGATTTAGTCTTGAAGGCAGGCGAAAGTGTCGGGCTGGCCGGACACAACGGCGCAGGCAAGTCCACGCTCATCAAATTGATACTCGGGCTGATTACCCCCACCGAAGGCGAAGTCATGCTGCTGGGTGAGCGTACCGGAAGTAAAGCGGGCGCGCAGTTGCGCAGCCAAATCGGCTACCTGCCCGAAACCGTCGCCCTGCACCCTTCCCTCAGCGGCATCGAAACCCTCAATTTCTACGCCAAACTCAAAAAACAGCCGCTCACCAAAAACCACGAACTCCTCGAGCGCGTCGGCATTTCCCAAGCCGCCCGCCGCCGCGTCGGCACCTACTCCAAAGGCATGCGCCAACGCCTCGCCCTCGCCCAAGCGCTGCTGGGCGAACCCAAAGTATTGCTGTTTGACGAACCCACCACAGGCCTCGACCCCGCCTCGCGCCAAATGTTTTACGAAGTCGTGCGCGAACTCAACGGACGCGGCGCCACCGTCCTCCTCAGCACCCACGCCCTCGCCGAACTCGACGGCCACGCCGACCGCATCGTCGTCATGAAAAACGGCGTCAAAGTCGCCGACGGCAGCATGGACGAGCTGCACGTCCAAAGCGGACTCCCCCTCACCGTCAACATCCGCCTCAAATCCCCGCGTCCGTTAAGCGGACGCTGGCAGCCGCTTTCAGACGACCTCAGCTATCAGGCGCAATGTCAGGCTGAAGAACGCATGGCATTACTCAGCGAACTGGGCAACCTGTCCGACCTCGCCTACCTCGACATCCACACACCCACACTCGACGACATGTACGCACAATTCTTAAAAAGGGAGGACGTATGAACCCCGTTTGGATTATCACCGGAAAAGAAGTCCGCGACAGCCTGCGCAACCGCTGGGTACTCGCCGCCTCCGTCCTGCTCGCCGCCCTCGCCCTCTCATTGGGCTTCCTCGGCAGCTCGCCGACAGGCTCGGTTAAAGTCGATCCGCTGACTGTAACCGTCGTCAGCCTCTCCAGCCTGTCCATCTTCCTGATCCCGCTCATCGCCATGCTCCTCTCCTACGATTCCCTCATCGGCGAAATCGAACGCGGCACCATGGCGCTGCTGTTGAGCTACCCCGTTTCCCGCAACCAAATCCTTGCCGGAAAATTTATCGGACACCTCATCATCCTTGCCCTTGCCACCACCGCAGGCTACGGAATCGCGGGCATCACGCTCCAACTCGCCAACGGCAGCTTCGACATTGCTGCATGGAAACCCTTTGCCCTGCTGATTGCCGCCAGCGTCATTTTGGGCGCGGCATTCCTGTCCATGGGCTACCTCATCAGCGCAAAAGTCAAAGAACGTGGCACCGCCGCCGGTATCGCCATCGGCGTTTGGCTGTTTTTCGTCGTCATCTTCGACATGGCGCTTTTGGGCATCCTCGTCGCCGATACCCAGCAAACAATCACCGCACCCGTCGTCGAAACCGTCCTCCTTTTCAACCCCACCGACATCTACCGCCTGCTCAACCTGACCGGTTATGAAAACACCGCCATGTACGCCGGCATGGCAGGTTTGAGCGAACAAATCAGCCTGACCATGCCCGTATTGCTGACCGCGCAGATATTATGGGTTATTATTCCCCTTATCTTGGCAGCAAGAATTTTTGGAAAGCGACAAATATGAAAAAGATTTTACCTGCGCTCCTCGCCGCCCTGCTCCTGAGTGCCTGTCCCAAAGAGGATGACACCCCGCCGCCTGAGCCTCAGCAAATCAGCGACCGCGCCGTGGGGCACTATTGCAGCATGAACCTGACCGAACACAACGGCCCCAAAGCCCAAATCTACCTCAACGGCAAACCCGACCGCCCCGTTTGGTTCTCGACCATCAAGCAGATGTTCGGCTACACCAAGCTGCCCGAAGAGCCTAAAGGCATCCACGTCATCTACGTTACCGACATGGGCAAAGTCAAAGACTGGAGCAAACCCAATGCCGACACCGCATGGATAGACGGCAAGAAAGCCTACTACGTCATCGAAAGTGGCTTCATCGGCGGCATGGGTGCAGAAGATGCCCTCCCCTTTGCAGACAAAGCCCAAGCAGAGAAATTTGCCAAAGAAAAAGGCGGCCGCGTCGTCAGCTTCGACGAAATGCCCGATTCCTACATCTTCAAATAATCCCTTCCCATCAAATCAAAAAGGTCGTCTGAAAACCTTATCCATCAGGTTTTCAGACGACCTTTTTATATAGTGGATTAACTAAATCAGGACAAGGCGACGAAGCTGCAGACAGTACAGAT
>JVVZ01000211.1:0-835 GCA_001062585.1 Neisseria meningitidis | reverse complement strand
GTACACGGCGGGCGTTGCCGCCTTGTCTCATTTTTATTTTAATCCACTATAAAATTCGGCAACCCCTGAAACCATCCTCGCACGAAACCCCAAAAACACACCGTTTCCCATAAAAAAGGTCGTCTGAAAATGCTGCACGCTTGTTTTCAGACGACCTTTGGTTTGAAGTTTCGGTGTTTTGGGGGTTTACGCCTGCGGCTCGCTCTAGCTGAGCTTACAGGAAGATGTTGCAGTATTGATATATTGCTAATATCCTACCTATACAAACCTAAACGCCTACTGCCAATGGATGAAATAAAAACTTAGCCCACTTCAGATCATTATCAAAGGGAAAGTATGTAGCAGCTCTTGTGACAAAAAATCTATCTGAATTAAATATTGGAATCATTACATCAACTTGATAAAATATCCCCTTGATACTCTTATGAAATTTATAATTATTGCATTTAAACTTTCCAAACATTTCCCAAAATTTAAATTCTAATAAACCTTGTAGCATAGACAAATGAATCTGATTGAAATTTTTATCTGATAAAACATCATTACTTCCCAAATATTGGTGGTGTTTAACAAAATTTTCCATTATTGGCGTAAGTAAATCTAAATACTCTTTCCTATCAAATACGTTAGTTAGATTAACTGAAATAATTCCCAAGCTACCTTTTTTTAAAAATTCATTTTCTGCTATCTTACTAATGAGTTGTTTGTTAGCTTTCCTGATGTTACTCTCAAATGACTTTTCTGAATTTATATTCTTACACTCAATTAAAATTTCCATTTGAGAACGTGTTCATTGTCTCAGCCTCTGCTGTAAACTATCGGCATGAACAGAAAA
>JVVZ01000210.1:0-18349 GCA_001062585.1 Neisseria meningitidis | reverse complement strand
TATCAAACTGGCGAACGGGGAGGTGGAGATTGGGAGTCCGAAGTTGGTGCGGGTGAAGGCGCCGATGGAGGTGACTGGGGCAAGTAGTTTTAATGATTTACAACTTCCCATATTTTTAACAAAAGAATTATACGATATACGATATGAGTTTTTAGATAAGCATGGAAATCCTTATATCAACGCCGATTATATTGCTTTTCTAGAGGATTATCAGGTAATTAGAGGAAAAACAGACAAGAATGGTCTTACTCAAATTTTTTACTCGAATGACCCCAAAAAAGTTAAAGTGCATTTAATACAAGGCACAGAAGATAATATCTAATATGAATATTTCAATACCATCTAAAAAGAAGGAACAAATAATGTCGGAAAAACAAAAAATGTATAGTTTTAGTGTATATGCTAAAGTAAGAACTAATGTTTTAAAACATAAATTATGCTACGACCTAAAAATACATAATAGAAATGGAAGTACTATTTTGTTCTTAAAAAAACAACCTTTAGGACTCAATGGAATGATTGGCCCACATGAAACTCGTAAAATTCCAATAAATTCCGCAAATAGTTATATTAAAGAAGTTATGTTGTATAAACTAATTGGTGGGAATGCTATACCAGTGCGTAAGCAGCCTTATATTATTCCTTACCCATTAGAAAATTTTAAAGGAAATACAATTAATCCTAAATTGCTGGAAACCACGTTAGATTACTTTGAATCAGAGGAGGTTCATGAAAAAAATAAAGTTGTTACAGTAGCAATTTCAAAAAAAGAATGTGTTTATGTTGAATATTTAAACGAACCTTTCCGGATATTTGCACTTAATTGTCTACCTGTTGAAAATATTGGCTGCCTAAATGGGCATTTAATGGTACATGGCACGATTAGCGTAAAAGACGGAGAAGTCTTTGTTTATGCTGAAGGTACAACTCCAGCAGCTCATCCTACTACTGGTGATGGTACTTTACATTTTCTAGGGAAAGCTACTTTGTATGATGAGCACAATATTCTCAAAGAAGAATTTTTCAAAGTTGGGAATTATATGTATGAAGCAGAAGAACATAATTGGTTCACAAAACCTAGAGCAAACCCTTTTTCACCACGCAAAATTATTGGACACGTTAAGATACGATTACCAAAACCAACATGCCGGAATAATTTCCATTTAGAGGTTGAATTTTCTTATCAAATTGAGCGCCCTGGTGCTGGTAGTCCTACATCATTAACCACTGCAAAAAAGAACTTTAAACTACAAACGTTCATAAAATGAAACAATAAACATATTTATAAGTCCTCTAATAAATAACTAGGAAAATTTCTCTTTACAACATGATGTTAAATAAACCTACCAAGTAAGAACCTGCAATTTTTTTATGAATATTACATTTTTTATTTCTTGAATATATTTTTGAATATCATCCATTAAACAAAAACATTATATACATAAGCAAACCTAGGATGGATTTAAAAGCTAGCTCCCACAAAGGTCGTCTGAAATTTTTTCAGATGACCTATCAAATACAGATCAAAAAGTAGGCTACTGCTCTAGTAATAACGTCTGCAACAAATCGTTTCGATAAACTATTTGATTTGTACGCGCTTAATGGCTTTTCCTCATAGTAATAAGTCTGCTTTGAACTGAATTTTCTTAGTTATCCGTGATAGTCCTTTGATTAAAACTGCAATTCGCCTTAAAAAGGTGTATCCATGAAGAAATTTATTAAATTAGCTTTAATCTCTTTAGGCACGCTATCTGCAATCATATTTATACCATTTCTGATATTAATGTTCAGCTATGATCAACATGATGATAATTATTACAAAACTCCTGCTGAGTTTTTAAATTCCAAGTCATTTTCATGGTACATTGATATTTTTCCCAAAAGCAGCAGCAATATATTCTTGAGGACTTTTGTTGAAACAAATGAAATGATCGTTATTTTTGAAGCAAATAAAGCAGATGAAATACCCTTTTCCCAACTTTATCCTATAACTTCTAAAGGGATAGAATATTTAAAAAACTTCAATATTCCTGCTTCCCAAAAACAATCTTTTTTGGATAACGGTAAATTATATTGTTATTTTTATTCAAACAACTCTCCTTATTTGGTCAGTAAATACTATTCAAACAATCCTGATCTAGTACATTATATGTTTACATCACTCCGATCCGAGGAAGCTTTAGAGCTTTGTCCTTCAAATACCGTAAAAACGCATTAGCTCAATCCTGATTCAAATACCATCTCGGGTTTAGGATTCAAAAAACCATTATATTTTCTTCATATACTGAAACATGGGCATCAATTCTATTATTAATATCTACTTGCCAAGTATTGCTTTATTCATTCTTTTTATTTTTCTTGTTATTGAGTGGAAAAACAACGTGGAACTGAGAAAAAGAATGAAAGATATGAATTTCTTTGAAAGAAATTATATTTTCCCTAATTATTTTTATATATATACTGCAATATGGACAATAACTCTATTGATGCTACTTATTCATGAACCATTTTTTTATTTTATGTTTTTATTTTGTTTATTATTCTCTGGAGGGTTTATTCATACCGAAAGAAAAACAAGTCAATTGAGAAGTTTTATGTATGGAATGTATTACGGAACTCTATTTGTTCTCATAATCTGGTTGATTAATTTAAAACTGAATATAATTTCTTTACCTGATTAACAGGCAAGTGGAAGTTGTGCTGGAAATCCGACATTTTTAGGTAATTTAATGACCTTACTCCAAACTGCTTGTTTTTTTTATGAGAATATATTTGAATAAACATCGTAACGCTTTATGTAAAGCACCCCGTCCTGATGGTAAAAAACTGGGACAGGCATTACGGATAAAGTTTAATGCGGAGAAATCTTGTATGACTCAACCTCAGGTTATTTCAAGCAATTCTCCTTTGAAAAGGAAATATTATGTTTAAAAAATGCATAATATTCATACTTATTATCATATCTTTTTTATTAATCTTTTTATCCAATAATTATTGAACCGACCAAAAACCATATACTTACTGGTTGTACAATACAGTAACTCCGGAACAGTATGACTTGGCTAATAATGTAGGTTATGAATATACTAAACAAAACAATGAAACTGTAAAGCAATTTATATCTGAAAATATTAATTTATTAAGCAATTTAAAAAGATTAGAAGATTTTGAAGAGGACTCATTGTTTTATGTTCAACGGAATGTTCCTAAAGAAACTGACGTACCTGTAACCAGTGCAACGCTCCATTATACTTATGTAATCAAAAAGCCAAATAATGCTGAACGTGGCATATTTGCATACTATTACAGTTATCTATTTAGAAATGATGAGAAGTCATTATGGAATAAGGTATGGATTTATGTTGATATGGAAAATATTTTTTCTTTTACGCCTAAAGACTTTCAAGACGTAGGCTTAAATTTTAAAAGAAAATATTATTTGCAGGACTTACCTCGTGAAGAACAAATCAAATATGATCTTACGCTGACAGTATTTGATGATATGACTGATCAAAAAGTCTATGACCATATAGCACCTACTAATTATGCTTTCTATGAATTTGAGACAGTTAGAAATGGACATAAGCTGAAAGCAACATTTGTTGTCAGTATGAAAAAAGAGTTTGAGAATAAGGCATCAGGTTTACCATTGTCTTGGCATACGCTTTATATAACCCGTGAATCATAAATAGGTAAGTTTTAAAGACGATTAAACTACCTTAATAGTAAATTGTATTAATGGGTTATTGAGATCTGAATTTCCGTTAAAAAGGTCGTCTGAAAACCGTTTAAATCCAGTTAAACCGGTTTTCAGACGACCTCTTATGTTGGAAATCGTGTTTACTTCAATGCTGCCAGACATTCCTTCACAAATGCCGGACCTTTATAAATCATGCCGCTGTACACTTGGACGGCAGTTGCACCGAGGCGGATTTTTTCTGCGGCGTCCTTGCCGTTCATAATGCCGCCTACGCCGATAATCGGCAGCTTGCTGTCGATGTGTTCCGCCAACATTTTCAGCACTTGGTTGCTTTTTTCGCGCACGGGCAGACCGCTTAAACCGCCCTGCTCGCCTGCGAGCGGATGGCTGCCGAGGCTTGATTTGTCGATGGTGGTATTGGTGGCGATGATGCCGTCCATTTCGACGGATTTGACAACGTGGGCGATGTCTTCGATTTGTGCTTCATCTAAATCGGGAGCGATTTTGACGGCGAGCGGGACGTATTTTCCGTGTGCGGTGGCAAGCTGTGCCTGTTTGTTTTTCAGGGATTCGAGCAGCGCGCTCAGTTCGTCGCCGCCTTGCAGTGCGCGGAGGTTTTTGGTGTTGGGCGAAGAAATATTAACGGTAATGTAACTTGCGTGTGCGTAGGCTTTTTCGAGGCAGATTAAATAGTCGTCGGCGGCGTTTTCAATGGGTGTAACTGCGTTTTTGCCGATGTTGATGCCCAACACGCCTTGATAACGGCTTTTTTCGATGTTTTGAATCATGGCATCTATGCCGTGGTTGTTGAAGCCCATGCGGTTGATGATGCCTTGGTGTTCGGGAACGCGGAAGAGGCGCGGTTGCGGATTGCCGGGCTGCGGCTTGGGCGTTACCGTGCCGATTTCGAGGAAGCCGAAGCCGAGCGCGCCCAATGCGTCTATATATTCGCCGTTTTTATCGAGTCCGGCAGCAAGTCCGACCGGATTGGGCAGGGTGATGCCCATGAGTTTGACGGGCTTGGTACGGTTGTCGGAAATCGGAAGCAAACCGAGTTTGTACACTTTATTGAGCGCGTCGAGGGTGAAATGGTGGGCTTTTTCGGCATCGAGTTTGAACAGCAAGCTGCGGGCTAAGGAATACATGGGATTCTTTCGGATAATTGGCGAACTGCCGTATTTTACCCGAAACTGTTACTTGCCTGCGAAAAGGTCGTCTGAAACCTGATTTCCAGTTTCAGACGACCTTTTCTGTTTTATCCTTGCAAGTGTTTTGTTCAACTCAAGAGCATTTCCTGCATCAGCTTCATGCCCCATTGCCAGCCGCCGAGTGCACCGTTGAGTGTGCCGGAATGTGGCGACAGGAGGAGGCGGGCGTTCCACAGGTTGGTCCGTTCTTCCGCCCAGTTGCGCGGCGTGCCGTTTTGTTCGGCGATGACAAGTGCGGTGCGGCAGGGGCAACGGACTCGCCGGAAGGTGTGTATTTCATCGTCGGGGAAGGCTTCGGGGCGCGGCGAGACGAGGATGATGTTGACGATTTTTTTCTGCGTCAGGATGTCGGTTTGGTAGAGCCACGCCAGAAAAGCGGATACGCCTGCGCCGTGTGCGACGACGGCAATGTGTTCGCCGCTGATGCCTTCAAACGCCATCTGAATATTTGCCTGCCATTGGGCGATGCTTTGGTCGGAGGAAGCCGCGGCGGTTTGGACGACGGGATAACTGACCGCCCAGCGGTCTATCCACATTTCTGCTTCGTCCGCGTCGCGTATCAAGAAAAGCGTCAGGTCTTCGAGTTCGAAAGTTCGCATTTCAGACGACCTATTTGAGCAAATCTTTGAGCGTAAAGGTAATCAAGAGCACGGCGGGGACACTTAAAACGGCGCAGGTGGCGAGGCAGATCAGGATGTTGGCAATCAACCGCCAGCCTTTCCAGCCGAAACACTTGGCGGCAATCAGAAGACAGGGCAGCGAGAACAGCAGCCACACCAGCGCCCAAAGCGGATTTGCGCGGGTCATTTCAACCCAGCCGGACATCCGCGCCAGCATGAATATCGTCCACACCAGCATAGGCAGTACAAACGCGGCGACCACCCATGCCGCGCCTATGCCGGTTTTACCGTTCATGTTCCAATCGTATTTGCCGAAAACTTTATTGGGCAGCATAGTCGTACTCCACGACCAAAGGGGCATGGTCGGAAAATTTCTCGTCTTTATAAACATGCGCGGACACCGCTTTGGCAGCGAGTTCGGGCGTAACCATCTGATAGTCGATGCGCCACCCGACATCTTTCGCATACGCCTGTCCGCGGTTGCTCCACCAAGTGTAGCCCGGATTATCGGGATAGAGCGTGCGCCACATATCCGTCCAGCCGAGCGTATGGATGACTTTGCCTATCCATTCGCGTTCTTCGGGCAGGAAACCTGAGTTTTTCTGATTGCCTTTCCAGTTTTTCAGGTCGATGTTTTGGTGGGCAATGTTCCAGTCTCCGCAGACGACGATGTCGCGCCCTTCCGCCTTCATGGCTTCAAGCATGGGATAGAACGCGTCTAAAAAACGGTATTTCAATTCCTGCCGCTCCGGCGCACTGGTACCGCTGGGCAGATAAAGCGAAATCACCGACAACTTGCCGAAATCGCAGCGCACAAACCGCCCTTCCCTGTCGAATTCTTCAATGCCCATGCCGATTTGCACATGGTCAGGCGCGCGTTTGCTGTACACCGCTACGCCGCTGTAACCGCGTTTTTCGGCGCAATGCCAATGTCCGTGCATCCCGTGCGGATTTTTCATTTCGTCGGACAAATCGGCTTCCTGCGCTTTGAGTTCCTGCACACAAACAATGTCCGCACCCGATGCGGCGATGTATTCGTAAAATCCTTTTTTGTAGGCGGAGCGGATGCCGTTGACGTTGGCGGAGATGATTTTCAGCATAATTTTGTGCTTTGGAATATTGGTTTAGGGGAAAAAACGGATTGTAACCGATATAGAGGAATCGCGACAAAACCGCTCTTTCTTTTCACTGCAACTGTTTGCGAACGCTTTAACCTTGTCTTTGTAAACTACCCATAAAAATAGGTCGTCTGAAACGGATAACCAAACCGTTTTCAGACGACCTTTCCCCTTGGGGTGGTTCGACGATTCAAAATTCTGCGCTTTTTTCGTTTTTAAATACTTTCTGCTTGAGTAACAAGGCCCGTAAGATGACCAACTTTACCGTGCCATTGCTACACATTTGATATTTATGCTGAAAATCGTGGAATTTTGAATGTCTGCACCCCTTGTAAAAAAGTAAATGCAACTTTCACTTTTTATTGTTTTTGACCGGCAAACGTCCCTACGATTTTACCGACCTGATAAACACCTGCTGTCTCTGCGGCTGCGGAACCGAAGAAACCGCCGTGTATTTCTGCCGTCGGGGTGACGGAAGAAAATCTGTTGCCGTTGATATCCGCATCAACGGTGAGCGTTTTGTTGAAATAGCCGAGGCTGCCGCTGACTTTTTTGCTTTCGAAATCGGCAGTCAGACGGCCTGTACCGTATGCCTGCGCCAGAGTACCGCGCACGCTGACGGTCGATACGTCGTAAACCGCCTGTCCGATTTTCGGCATTTCTGCTTCACGGGTAAAATTACCGTTGAAGAAAGCGTAATTGTTTTGCGATTCGGTTTTCATGATGCCGGCAACCGCATCGGGTGTGCTGTGGTGCAGGACATAATTGCCGCCGAAATTGGCAAGGCGTTTATTCTCGGAACCGCCGACGCTGTCTCGCCAGCCGTTTTTAAAACTCTCGCCTTGTACGGCTGCAAGATCGACCTCTACGCCTTCGATGGTGATTTTGTTCCAATCGGCATGATTGAATGCCACAGCGGAATCAGAAGAATTGGTTCCGCTGAAAAATTGTTTGCCGGATTCTGGTTTTTCCGACTTCGCAGATACCGGCAATTCAGAAGCAACGGTTGCCGTGGGCAGGGCTTGTGCAGAATTCGGATTTTGTGTCGGAGTAGATTGCGTACTAGGGGAAGAGCTGCCGCCACCGCAGGCAGATAAGGCTGCAACACAAATCAAAGCAAGATATTTTTTCATAATGTTGTTCTTAAAATTGTTATCTGAGGAAGACAGGAACGCATTCTAAGTACAAATAATATGACTTTGTAATAAATATGCCAAACGAGCAATTTTTACGACCAACGGCAATAATAAAGGCCGTCATAAAGTACAAGTTGACTTTCAGACGACCTCCTAACGACCTGTTTATCAGCGTTTAACTACATTGTTGGCGCAAAGCTTTGTCACGCTCCATCTGCACATTAATCTTAGTCACCAAGTCCTTATCCAACAATTCGCTCTCATAATGATCCTGCACCACATCCAAAGTCTGAATGCAGGCGGCTTTGTTGTTTGCCTGACGGTACGCATCGGCGGCATCGTTGGCGGCGGTCACCGTTTCAATCGGATTGAGGAAATCGCCGCACTGTTTCAGATAATTTTGTTTGATGCCTGCTGCCTGCTCAAATTTTCCTGAACGCAAGGTCGTCTGAAAACGGTTTTCCATCTGTTTGACGCTTGGTTGTGAACAAACCTGCGGCAACTTGTAATAATCCGACGGGAAAGATACGCCTGCGCCACAATAATTGTCGCAGCCTTCGGCATCCACTTTTACCTCATCCCCCTTGAATTGGAACGATATTTGGCAGCCTTCTCCATCTTTCCAAACCTTATTCTTATCCATCTCGCCTTGTGCGCTACATATATGTCCGCGCTCGTTGGCAGATTCAATATTGAACTGATTACCGTTGATTTTCAGCCAATCGTAAGTAATGGGCTGTTTCGTTCGGTACTCCGCGGCAAATGCCACGCTGCCCATGCTCATCGCCAAAACCAAACATAAAACTTTTTTCATAAATATTCCTTTTCATTAAACAATACAGTCTGCCTGCAATAGAGGTCTCCATAGTACCCATAACGATTAGGCAAAGCCAGTTTGCTATAATACTACCTTTCTTATTTTCACTGATATCCGCCCGTACCATGCCATCCCCCGATTTCTCCCAAACCCTCTCCAAAGACTGCCACTTCCTGCAATCCGCCTTCAAAAATCCCAACAAATACGGCGGTTTGTCCAAAGTCGAAGAAAAATACCGAAAATCGCACGAAATCTTTTTGAAGCGTTTGTCCACATTGCCCAAACCCGAGTTCGACAACACCCTGCCCGTTCACGAAAAGCTCGAGGAAATCAAAAAAGCCATTGCTGAAAATCAGGTAACGATTATTTGCGGTGAAACCGGTTCGGGTAAGACCACGCAGTTGCCCAAGATTTGTTTGGAACTCGGACGCGGAGCGGCAGGTTTGATCGGGCATACCCAGCCGCGCCGTTTGGCCGCGCGTTCGGTGGCGGAGCGGATTGCTGAAGAGCTGCACACCGAAATCGGCAGCGCGGTCGGCTATAAAGTGCGCTTCACCGACCACACCTCGCGCGATGCCTGCGTCAAGCTGATGACCGACGGCATCTTGCTGGCGGAAACGCAGACCGACCGTTATCTCGCCACCTACGACACCATCATCATCGACGAAGCGCACGAACGCAGCCTGAACATCGACTTCCTGCTGGGCTACCTGAAACAGCTCCTGCCGCGCCGCCCCGATTTGAAAGTCATCATCACCTCGGCAACCATAGACGCAGAACGCTTCTCCCAACACTTCAACGGCGCGCCCGTGCTGGAAGTGAGCGGGCGTACCTATCCCGTCGAAATCCTCTACCGCCCGCTGACCAGCAAAGACGAAGACGACGCAGAAGTGGAGCTGACCGACGCGATTGTCGATGCGGCGGACGAATTGGCGCGACACGGCGAAGGCGATATTTTGGTGTTTCTGCCGGGCGAGCGCGAAATCCGCGAAGCCGCCGAAGCCCTGCGAAAATCCACGCTGCGCCGCAACGACGAAATCCTGCCCCTGTTCGCACGCCTGTCGCACGCCGAGCAGCACAAAATCTTCCACCCCACAGGCGCGAAACGCCGCATCGTACTGGCAACCAACGTCGCCGAAACCTCGCTCACCGTGCCGGGCATCAAATACGTCATCGACACCGGCCTCGCGCGCGTCAAACGCTATTCCGCACGGGCGAAAGTGGAGCAGCTTCATGTAGAAAAAATCTCCCAAGCCGCCGCCCGCCAACGCTCCGGCCGCTGCGGACGCGTCTCCGCAGGCGTGTGTATCCGACTGTTTTCAGAAGAAGATTTCAACAGCCGAACCGAATTCACCGACCCCGAAATCGTCCGCAGCAACCTGGCCGCCGTCATCCTGCGCATGGCAGCGTTGAAACTCGGCGACGTGGCGGCATTCCCATTCCTCGAAGCGCCGGACCAGCGGTATATCAATGACGGGTTTCAGGTGTTGTTGGAATTGGGGGCAGTTAATGAACATAACGGACTGACCAAACTCGGCGAACAAATGGCGCGCCTGCCCATCGACCCGAAAATTGCGCGCATTTTGTTGGCGGCGAAGAAGCACGACTGCATGGCGGAAATATTGGTGATCGCGTCCGCGCTGTCGATTCAAGACCCGCGCGAGCGGCCTTTGGAAGCGCGTGATGCCGCCGCCAAGGCGCACGAGCGTTTTACCGACAAGCAGTCCGATTTCCTTGCCTATCTGAACATTTGGGACAGCTTCCAGCGCGAACGCGATAAAGGCTTGTCCAACAAGCAGTTGGTGCAGTGGTGCCGCCAATATTTCCTGTCGCACCTGCGGATGCGCGAGTGGCGCGAGCTGCACCACCAGCTTGCCCAAACCGCGATTGAAATGGGTTTGACCACCAAGGAAGCCGCTTTCAGACGACCTCCCGAAGTCAGGCAACTCACGTCGTCTGAAAATGCGGGCGACCAAGACCTATCCGCTAAACTCAAACAAAAACAGTTGGATAAGAAACAACACCGCGCCCAAGTCCGCGCCGCCAAAGAAGCGGGCTACGAACAAATCCACCGCGCCCTGCTCACCGGCCTCATCGCCAACGTCGGCATGAAATCGCCCGACGGCAACGACTACACCGGCGCGCGCGGCAGCCGCTTCCACCTTTTCCCCGCCTCCGCCCTGTTCAAAGCCAAACCCAAATGGGTGATGGCGGCAGAACTCGTTGAAACAACAAAACTTTATGCCCGCGACGTGGCCGCCATCCAGCCCGAATGGATCGAGCAGGAAGCGCCGCACCTCGTCCGCTACCACTATTTCGAGCCGCACTGGGAACAAAAACGCGGCGAAGTCGTCGCCAGCGAACGGGTAACGCTCTACGGCCTGACCGTCTTGCCGCGCCGCCCCGTGTCCTACGGCAGAATCGCTCCCGAAGAAGCGCGCGAAATCTTTATCCGCAGCGCGCTGGTGGCGCAGGAATGCGATTTGAAAGCGGACTTTTTTGTCCACAACAAAAAGCTGATTAAGGAAATTACCGAACTCGAACACAAATCGCGCAAGCAGGATGTACTGGTCGATGATGAAGCCCTGTTCGCGTTTTATCACGAACGGCTGCCCGATTTTTATACGGCGGACGCGGTTTCAGACGACCTGCATCCTACAAATCAGCAGCAAACCACCCCCTCCCCCGTGGGGGAGGGTCGGGGAGAGGGCAAAACAGTTGCCGCTCAAACCAACTTTTCCGCAACCGCAGCAAGCCCTCTCCCTAACCCTCTCCCGCAGGAGAGGGAACAGAGTGCCGCAGCCTCAACGGTTTCAGGCAGTCTGAAATCGTCCACAGCAACATTCCGCATACGCCCCGCCACACATAATGATGCAGCCCAAATTGCCGAACTGTTCCGCCGCGCCGTCCTGCACATTGAAGCAAGCCATTATAGCGACAGCGAAAAAGCCGCATGGATACAGGGCGCAGACAATGCCGCCTTTTGGCAAAAACGGATTGGACGCGGCTGTATCCGATTGGCAGCGCAAAATGACCGCATACTCGGCTTTATCGAATACCTGCCCGAGCAAAATCATTTGGACTGCCTATTTACCGACCCTGACCACCAGCGGCAAGGCGTCGCTTCCGCGCTGTTGTCTGCCGTTTTGCCGCAGGCGAATGCAGATAAAACGGTAACGGCAGATGTGTCCGCAGCCGCATTGCCCTTTTTTAAGAAACAGGGATTTATACTGCAACACCAAAACCAAATTCAGCGAAACGGCTCGGTTTTAATCAATTACCGCATGATTTTGCAAACCGACAGCATTGATGTGGCCGCACAAACTGCCCCCTCCCCCGTGGGGGAGGGTCGGGGAGAGGGCAAAACAGTTGCCGCGCAAACCAACTTTTCCGCAGCTGCAGTAAGCCCTCTCCCTACCCCTCTCCCACAGGAGAGGGAACAGAGTGCCGCTGCTTCAACGGTTTCAGGCAGTCTGAAAACAATGTCTTGCGAAACAAGAATGAGTTTTTGCGAAGCTAAAACTAAAACCGAAAGCGGTCTACTCTCCGAAAGGCTACCTGAAAACCGCGAACCCCAATTTTCAGACGGCCTGCGTCCTGCAAACCCTCAGCAAACTACCCCCTCCCCCGCGGGGGAGGGCTGGGGAGAGGGCAAAACAGTTGCCATACAAACCAACTTTTCCGCAGCCGCAGCAAACCCTCTCTCACAAGAGAGGGAACAGAGTGCCGCCGCTTCAACGGTTTCAGGCAGCCTGCACAACGTAGGGTATGCGGCGCAAGCCACGCACGCGGATTCCAAAGATACGGACAACCGCGTGCGTGAACCGAGTTTACACACCCTACAAAACATTTCAGACGACCCCAAACCCAAAAAGCAGCCTGCACCCCCAAAAGGCCGTTTGAAACCCCTCCCCCTCGCCGACATCCGCACCTTCCAAGCCTGGCTCAAAACCGCCGAGCGCGACAACCCGCGCCTACTGTTCCTCAGCCGCGACGACCTCATGCAGCACGCCGCCGCGCACATCACCGAAGAACAATTCCCCAAACACTGGCAAACCGCAGACGGCAAATTCAAACTCAGCTACCGCTTCGAGCCGCACCACCCGCTCGACGGCGTCACCCTCACCCTGCCGCTCACCGTCCTCAACCGCATCAGCCCCGCCGCCCTCGAATGGCTCGTACCCGGCATGATACGCGAGAAAATCCAGCTACAAATCAAAGCGCTGCCCAAACAAATCCGCCGCATCTGCGTGCCCGTGCCCGAATTCATCACCCAATTTTTAAACCAAAACCCCGACCGCAACGCCCCCATCCTGCCCCAACTCGCCCAAGCCATCGCCAAAACCGCAGGCGACATCCGCATACTTGAGCAAATCAACCAAGACGAATGGGCCGCGTTCAGGCTGCCCGAACACTGCTATTTCAACCTCCGCATCATCGACGACGGCGGGCAAGAATTAGCCATGGGACGCGATTTAATTCAAATCCAACAACAACTTGGCAAAGCCGCCGCCACCACCTTCCGCGACAACACCCAAGAATTCGAGCGCGACAACGTTACCACGTGGGACATCGGCACCCTGCCCGAATCCATCAAATTCGCCCGCGGCAAACAACAGCTCACCGGCTACCTCGGCCTGCAAAAAGAAAAAGACGGCCGCATCGCCCTACGCCTGTTCGACACGTCCGCTGCCGCCGAACAAGCCCACAGATTAGGCGTGATCGAACTCATGAAACTACAACTAAAAGAACAAGTTAAAGACCTGAACAAAGGCATCCAAGGCTTCACCCAAGCCGCCATGCTGCTCAAACACATCAACGCCGACACCCTGCGCGACGACCTCACCCAAGCCGTCTGCGACCGCGCCTTTATCGGCGAAGACGAGCTGCCGCGCAACGAAAAAGCCTTCAAAGAACAAATCAAACGCGCCCGCAGCCGCCTGCCCGCCGTCAAAGAAGCCCTCAGCCGCTACTTGCAGGAAACCGCCGCCGCCTACGCCGAACTCAACAGCAAACTCGGCAAACACCCGCTCACCCACCTCATGCGCCAACGCCTGCAAACCCTGCTCACCGCCGGCTTCGCCACCCGCATCCCGTGGGCACAATGGCCGCGCCTCCCCATCTACCTCAAAGCCATGACCCTGCGCCTCGAAAAATACAGCAGCAACCCCGCCCGCGACGCAGCCCGCGAAGCCGACATACAGGAATTGGAACAAATGTGGCAGGAAAAAACCGACAGCTTGGTAAAACAAGGACAACCTGTTTCAGACAACCTCGCCGCGTTTAAATGGATGATTGAAGAATTGAGGGTGTCGCTGTTCGCGCAGGAATTGAAGACGCCGTATCCGGTGTCGGTGAAGAGGTTGTTGAAAGAGTGGGAGGAGATAAATAGGTAAATATCAGTTTATATAACATATATAAATTTTTTAAAACTTATCCATATAAGAGGGATCATCTCATGAAAATTGAAAGAATTAATATTACTAAATTTGGTAGTTTTCAGGATTTTAACTGGGAAAATAGTGTAAGAGACAAGGGAAACAACCGAATTTATTTCAAAAAATTAAATATTATTTATGGGCGTAATTATTCGGGGAAAACGACTCTCTCTCGTATAATCCGTTCTCTTGAAACAAAGCAACTTCCAGAACATTATCATAATGCTCAATTTACTGTTTTTGGAGATACTGGAGAAGTTTCAGAAAATGAAATATTAAATAATTCATACCACATAAGAGTCTACAACCAAGACTTTGTAAAAGATAATTTAAGCTTCTTACTCGATGATAAAAATGGAACTATTCAAACGTTTGCAATAATTGGGGATAAAAATAATGAAATAGAGAGAGAAATTCAAAAGCTAAAAAGTGAACTTGGTAGTATAGAAGCAACATCTAGCTTACTTTTTTATAAACAAAATTATCAAGATTCATATGATAATTCTAATTTAAAACTTAAAGAAAAAGAGCAAGAATTACAAAAAATTCTTACAGCTGAAGCTAAGAAAATTAAAGAAAAAGCTTTCGAATATAATGATATTAATTATAATATAACAAAGATAAAACATGATATTGAAAAAATCCAAGTAAAAAATATTGTAGATTTATCTATTAGTGAGATAGAAGAAAAGAAAAACTTTCTTACTCAAAAAGCATTGCCTAAAATATCACCTATTAAAAATCCAATACTAAAAATTGATATAATTACTACACAAGCTAATGAAATAGTAAATAGAGAAATTAAGCCTACAAAGAAAATCGATGACTTAATACATAATTCACTACTGCAACAGTGGGTTAAAAATGGCATGTCCTTGCATGACAATAGAACTACATGTGCATTCTGTCAACAAACTCTCCCAAGTAATATTTGGGAGAAACTCAATTCTCATTTTAATGATGAGTTTAATCGTTTAGAATTAGATGTCAAATCTTGTTTAAGCAGCATTGATTCAGAGTTAAATAAAACTAAAAATTTGATTAATTTATCAGAAAATGATTTCTATTTTGATACTAGAATTTATTTTAAAGAACATAAACAAAAAATAGACGAATATTTCACGGAATATAATAATTATTTATTCTCACTAAAGTCTATTCTAGAAGAAAGGTTGAATGATCCTTTTTTAAATAAAAAATTATCTATAAATAATGAAATGAAGGTAGAGGATCTCCACATTTACATTAAAGAATTAAATGAAATAATTGCAAAAAACAATAGCAAAACGGAAAATTTAGATAGCGAGAAATATAAAATTAAGGAAGAGTTAAGATTTTCTTATATTAAAAGCTTTATACTTCAAATCGGTTACGATCGCAAAAAGAACGAAATTGAAGAATTACAAGAGGTTTGTAGGAGCACTTCTGAACAGTTAGAAAATATAAAAACACAAATTTCAGCAAAAGAATTAAAAATTAATAGCTTGTATAGTCAGTTACAAGATGAAAGAAAAGGTGCTGAATGTGTTAATGCTTTATTAAATCGTTTTTTTAGACATGAAGAGCTTTCTTTAGAAATTATAAATGACAATATTAGTACGTTCCGAATTACTAGAAATGGTTCTGCTGCACACAATTTAAGTGAAGGAGAATGTAGTTTAATTGCCTTTTGTTATTTCATGGCAAAATTAAAAGATACAACTAGTTGTGATAAGGATTTAATTATTTATATTGATGATCCTATCTCCAGTCTAGATAATAACCACATATTCTTTGTGTACAGCCTGATTGAACAGTTGTTAGCAAAACCTAAAAAATATGCTCAATTATTTATTTCTACTCATAATCTTGATTTCTTAAAATATCTAAAAAGAATTACTATTCCAAAAGAAAAAATTGAAGGAAGTAAAAAACAAAAAGAAGATTGTGGACATTTCTTAATTCAACGAAATAATAATGGTAAAAGTAGTCTTGTAATTATGCCTGATTATTTACAAAAATCAGTTACAGAGTTTAATTATTTATTTAATCAAGTATACCAATGTGGAAGGCAAGATGAGACAGATGAGATAAATTCTGAACTCTTTTACTCATTTGGAAATAACCTAAGGAAATTTTTAGAAGCCTATTTATTTTTTAAATATCCTTATCATGCTAATTTAGAGGAAAAAATTAGAAAATTTTTAAAAAATGATAGTGATGCAATTCTTATTAATAGAATAATAAATGAATTTTCACATTTAGAAGAAATTTTTGATAGAAGTTGCTTACCTATTGATATTCCTGAAATGCGAAACATTGCAGCTATTATTTTAGAAAGAATTAAAGAGGTTGATAGTGAACAATACGATTCTCTAGTAAAAAGTATAGGAGAAGTTGTTTAATATACTTGCTATTAAGCAAGCCGTAGCCTGCATCTAACCACCCTAAAGGTCGTCTGAAACCCATTTTCAGACGACCTTTTACCTCTTTGCAAAACAAAGATTCCCACCACCCTCTCCCCAAACGTCGCCCGAACCAGTAAACTTCCCATATTTCAAAAACTTCTTGGAAGCCAACCATGCCCCGTATCCACCCGCTCCACCTGTTCCCGCCCCATATCGCCGAACGCGGCCTGTTGTATTTTCAGCAGGGTAAGGTTCGCGATGTCCAAAAAACTTCCTCAGGGCGTTATCGGGCGGAAGTGTGCGGTTCGGAAAACTATTCGGTATGGCTGAAGCTGGATAGTGATTTGTACATTAAGGACGGGGGCTGCGATTGTCCTTATGGCTGGGCGTGCAAGCATATGGCGGCGTTGTGGTATGCGGTGCGCGCCGAAACGCCGGACGAGCAGCCGGACGAATCCGACGCGCAACAGCCTAAAAAGGGCGGCAATCCATATCGGCAGCAGCTCTCCAAAATCTTTTCCCGAACCCGATATTATGATTACTACGAAGCCGCCGATTTGGGCTTCAGGCTGCAAAACTGGTTGGAAGATGTGGCGCAGGAGGGAACGGCGGCGTTGCAGCAGGCTTTACCTCTGTTGATACCGCGTTTGCAGGATGCTTTTGAAAAGGCGGATGATTCGGACGGTATGTTGGGCGATGCTATGTATATGGCAATCGATCTGCTGGAAGAGGCGGTCATGGAAAACGTCCCAAAGCGTTTGATCAATTTTTTGGACAAATGCTTGGACGACAGCCGCTATTTCGAATACTCCGAGGCGGGCAATAAAATCTACCAAATCCGCGCCCGAATTTGGCGGCTGCGCGGCGAATGGCAGGCGTGGCAAGATTATGTGGCTAAACGTTTGGCTGTTACCAAGTCGGGTTGGGAACATGAATTTTGGGCATTTGAGGGTTGGCAGGTTTTGCAGGCGAAAGGCGATACTGCTGCCGCGCAGGATTATTTCAGACGACATCTGCGCCTGCCGAAATTCAGACAAATTGCGGTAGAACAAGCAGTCGGGCAGCAAGATTGGGCGGAAGCGGAACACCTCTTGCGCGAAGGCATCAGCATTGCCGAAGATGAAGGAACACTCGGCACAGCGCACAAATGGAAGCTGCAATTGTTTGATGTATTAAAGGAAACCGGCAAAAATGTACGCGAAATTGCAGCGGATTTGGCGTTTTCCACCAGCCTTTCATTGCCGCATTACGAGGCGTGGAAAGCCACGTTTTCCGCCGCCGAATGGCCGGATGAATTCAACCGCCTGCTTGCGCGCTTGTCGGGTCAATATTCGCTACAAGCTGAAATATTGGAGCAGGAACAGGAATTCGACCTGTTGCTCGCCCTATTGCAGCAACACCTTTCGTTGTACATGATGGAACGTTTTGCCCCGTCTTTTCCCGAGCCGTATCACGACCAAATCGTAGCTTGCTACCTGAAAATCTTTGCGGTTGAAATCGACGAAGCAAGCAACCGTAAGCAATACCGCCAGCTCTTGAACCAATTAAAGGTCCTCCGCCGCCAATATTCCGCACAACAGCAGGCAATGGAAGACTTTGCCGCCGAAATCAGGGAACGATATAGCGAAAAACCGCGCCGGCCTGCGTTGCTGGAAGAATTGGATCGGGCGGGGTTTTAGGGTGCAGGCTGTCTAATTTGGCAACGCCGCACATTCACACACCAGCAAATCACACAAAACCTGGAATCTGCGTGCAGCCTTTCTAAACTCCTCCTTCCCTACCAAACCAAAGGTCGTCTGAAATCCGTTTTCAGACGACCTTTACGTCCGTAGGCAATGCGTTCCTTTATGCCGCGCCCCAATCAGTTCAATCATGTATAGTGGATTAAATTTAAATCAGGACAAGGCGACGAAGCCGCAGACAGT